>CAKRUL010000056.1 GCA_934403665.1 uncultured Clostridia bacterium
TTCGCACATGCACGACAACGGGGACAAGCGCGATTCAGAACAACTATTATTTAGAAAACATGGGAGCGAATCATACGGACACCGTGACCTCCGGTTTGACTTCCAAGACTGCTGCGGAGCTGGCAGATCTCGCAGGTCTCGGGTTCAGCACCTCTGTGTGGGAGATCAATGAGAGCATTGGCTATCCTTATCCGACGCTGATCGCCAACCCCTATCCTTTTTCGGGAGATGCCGAGGACGGAAGTGCATCGCGCCCGTATCTGATCACTGATCAGGCAAGCTTTGTTGAGAAAATTTATAAAAATCCCAGTAAGCGTTACCGTCTGGAAAATGACATCACTCTGGACGCAAGCTATGTTCCGCAGGAATTTGCTGACGGAACACTGGATGGCAACAACAAAACAATCACGGTAGCAATCAATAAGACAGAAAGCAATGCCGGTCTGTTCACTAAACTTTCCGGAACAGTCAATATTCAGAACCTTACCATCACAGGCAGCGTTACGGGAACCTCTAAAGTAGGTGCGCTGGCAGGATATGCCGAGGTTTCATCATCTTCCATCGTAAAGAACATCACGGCGAACGCAACCATCACCGGAAGCTCCGCAGATACTGATGGATTTGATTATGTCGGCGGTGTGCTCGGCGGTTGCTTCTCAAATGCTTCCGCGAAGTACGATGTCTTTTCCGGTCTGGTCAACAAGGGCACGGTGACGAACACAGCGGGCACCTGTGCCGGTGTGGTTCCGTATATCGTGGGGTATTCTTTGGTAGATTGTGCAAATCTCGGAACGATTCAGGGTCAAAAATGCGCCGGAATCGCTCTGACTTTAGGAAAATATACGGCGATTGAAAATTGCTATAACAGCGGTGACATTCAAGGGCAGCAGTTAAGCGCCGGCATTTGTGCTGATCTTTTGAATTATAGATCAGAGAATATCACCATTTCAAACTCTTATAACACTGGTGCTGTCAACTACAGCTCTACCGAGCAGAACAGCGGCGGAATCGTGGCAAATGTCAAAACGGATAAAGGATCATCTCTGACCATCTCCAATTGCTATAACGCAGGACCGATCGGCGGCGACTTCACCAGAAATCCGCTGACCGGAACCGTTGGCGCAAACGTGACGATTAACAATTCTTACTATTTGGATGTTGCTGCTCCGACAGCGGATTCTTCCGCAAAAACCATCGCACAGCTGGCAGCCGCAGATCTGGGATCGGCATATGCCATGAATGTTTCCGGCGGTGTAAGCGGTTATCAGCTTCCGCAGCTGAAAACCAATCCGCAGAAAATTTCTCAGATGATTTGGACGGTAAGCTATGCGGATCCGATACTCGGTACCTTTGCACCCGGAACCACCTCTTATCAGAAAGACGGTGCGGCATATACCTTCTCTGTTGCAGCCAATGAAGGTTATCGGATTTCGGATGTAACAGCGAACGGCACTCCGTTGGTTGCAAGCGAAGGCTCCACCTATACCTTCCCGGTTACCGCCGACACCACGATTGTGGCAACTTTTGAAGAAGCGCTGGGAACTCCTGAAATTGCAAAAACCTATGAAAAAGCATTTGTTTCTTCCGAGCCGACCGAAGTGAACGGGACCACCATTTCTCAGCCGATGGGGATTGTTTTTGCAAAAATCGGAGAAGACATATTCGGCTATGAACTTCAGAGCTACGGCATGGAATTTTCCGCTTCCGCAGACTTTACCAATGCGAAACAATACAGCGCTGAGAAAAAAAGCACACTCGGCAATTACGGAATCTGCTTCTATGGCGATTTCCCGATGGGTGCGGCTTATTATGCAAGACCTTATGCAATTTATAAGAATATCATGGACGAAAGCACAATTACCGTGCATGGAGATGTTGTGACCTTTACACCGAACGCAGGCAATTGAGGAGGACGCAGAGATGAAAAAAACGTATCAAAAACCCGAAATACTGCTGCAAGGCCTCGTGTCCCGCGAGGAAATCTCGGCAGGAACCAGCCTGCAGGATTGGCTTGCCGGTCAAGCTGACCTGAGCAGTGACGCAGGCTTGGTAAACGCGATTGAAACCTATCAGGTAACATCGCTTTCACAATCCTAAGCAATCAGGCTATCGGAAGCATTTGCCGCCGCCTTTCAGACGGCGGCAAATATTTCCCTTATAACATCGAAAAAAATCACCTTACGAAACGGGGAATCGGCGCTGTGCCGGGGAAACCGCTTTCGCGGGTTATGATAAAAACAACATGGGAGCCGATGCGGCATCCCAACCATTCAAAAGAAAGGGTGAATGTATTGAAAAGATTGTTAGCGATCGTTTTATCGGTCACACTTGTGTTGACAGGTGTTGTATTCTTTGCTGCATTTTCCTATGAAGGCGCGGCGGAGAAGGTCGCAGTTTCCGATTTTTATTTTCACAACGGAAGCGGCGACGCGACTACAGAGCTGGAAAACAACATGACACTGAAAGCAGGCTGTCATATGAAAGGAACCGGTGCAGAGGATCAGCCGTATGTGTTTATGACGGTTGTCTATGACGGAGGAAAGCTGATTTCGGCGACTCCGAGCGAAGGCACCATCGCACCGGGAGAAGAGAAAGACGTGAGCGTTGAAGTGACGCTGGGAGAAGATGTTTCCGCATATCGCGTGATGTCCTATCTGTGGTCGGATCTTCAATCCATGGAGCTTTTGGCAAGCCCTGCAACCTTCGGAAGCAGTGAAGCGGAATTGGCTTCCATCGAAATCGACGGCATTTCGGTGCCCGGCATCAAAAAAGGTCTTTATGATTACACCCTGGAGGTACCTCTGAAAAACGCAAAGGTGCCGACTGATATTTCTGTGACCGGAAAAGATCTGACAGTGCAATCCACTGTCACCAATATGACCTCCTTCCCCGGAAGTGTTCAGATTGCAACCAAATCCCATGACGGAAAAACCACGGCGAATTATCAGGTGAATCTGAAGCTGGCAGCACCGAAAACGATGAAGATTACGTCGGACAGAGGAGCCGCCAAAATCTATTATGCAGAAGAGGTGAAGGGACATAACCTTCCCCATACGAGCAATGCCACTCTTCAGACCAGAAACGCTGATTTTTCAGGCTCAACGCAGGTGGAATATCTGAACTTTGATCTTTCCGACCTTCCGGAAGGCGCTGTTTTGCAGGGCGCGACTCTGAAACTCAATGCCTATGCGCCGACAAGCACAGGAAACACGCTGGAGGCGTTTGACTGCACAGGAACAGAGTGGGAAACTTATGCCAAAAAAGGCTTTGTCACATATGATTCCAAGAATCCTCTGAGCAAAGAGCCGCTTTCGATAGACGGAACGAGCTTCCAGGCGAAGGAAATGAAGCTTGACGTAAGCCGCATCACCGGCGATACGCTGACGGTGATGCTGCGGAAAAACTTCCTGGCAGCGGCACCTACCGGCTTTGCCTATGTGGATCTGAAAACGAACTTACCTGTTTTGGAACTGAGTTATTACGCTGATTGATGGGAGGCGGGGTAAATATGAAAAAAAAGCTTATCAGTCTTTTGGTATGCTTCAGCATGCTGTTGTCGGTCAGTCCGGCTTTTGCATACACCTATATTGATCCTGACGCTTCCTATTATCAGGCGATAGAAGCGGAAAGCGATGCTGCTGAGATCAACGGATTCTTTGAAGTGAAGGAGGATGAGAGAGCCTCCGGCGGTGCTGTGATGCAAGCGACGCTTGGAAACACATCGGATCCGCCTGCGGATGAAAAGGCTTCTCTGACCTATCACATCAATGTGCCGGAGGAAGGCGCTTACAATATTTATATGAGATACGGCATTTTTGAGTTCAACAGTGAGAGTATTTATCATCGGGTAAACGGAGCGGGCTATCAAAAGCTGTATGAGTCCCAAAAGGACGAGTACCAATGGAAATGCATTTCGAAGGCAAAGTTACAGAAGGGGGATAACACCCTGGATTTCCGTGTTCGGAAAGCAGGATTCCGCATTGATAAAATCGTTGTGACCAATGCGATGGGATATTATCCGATCGGTATGGGTGATAATGAACCGACGAATCCGTGGGAGACGAAGGATTATAACGAAGAACAGAATCTCTTCAACTCAATCGCGATGCCTTCCTACGTTCCTCAAGGGCGACCGAGACTGACGGTTACGGAGAAGGATATTCCGACTGTGAAAAGTAATCTCACTCATCCACAGAACGAAGCATCTTATCGGGCGATTTTGACGGCAGCAGATTATGACGCATCCGAATGCGATCTTCCGCCCGTAACAATCAAAGGCTCAAACAATTACAATTCGAGGGGATTGGCATATATTGAGTCTAACGCATTTCTCTATCTGGTCAATGGGGATGTTGAGCGTGGGAGAAAAGCCATTGACGGATCATTCCGCTTCCTGAGTACGATGGATATCAACAATCTAAGCGGAGAGCAACGAAGCAGACAGGGTAACTTTGCACTTTATATTGTCGCTCAGACCTATGACTGGTGCTATTCTCTTCTGACGCCGGAGGAGCGCAAAGAGCTCATCGCTTTGGGAATGCGTCAAGTACAGAACTCTGAATACGGCTGGCCGCCGAGCACCGCTGAAACCGTTTATGCCAGCGGACATTTGGTGGAAGCGGATTTCATGAAAAATCTGCTTGCTTTTGGCATAGCGATTTATGACGAGTATCCCGATGTTTACAATATCGTGGCAGGATGGGTTTTCAGTGAATTTATTCCCACCAAAAACTATTTTTACAACAATTCCATCCTTCATCATCAGGGACAGAACTACAGCGGTTTCCGCTTCACGTTTGAAGCATATATGACTGTGCTTTTGGATAAGTGCGGTGCAGGCGGACTGGTCTCTCCGAAACAGGATGAATATTTGTACGGAAGCTTGCTGACCAGAATGCCGGACGGAAGCATGCTGAAGCTTGGCGACTCGAATCACACGCCGGGCGAGTATACCAGAGGGCACAAGCCGGGACTTTTCCTGGCGGCAAATCACTTTAAGGATCCTTTCTTGAAGCAGGAATATTTTAAATGCACGCAGGGAATCGGTGAAACGGTATGGAACAATATTGGGGTAACTCCGGTGGATTATCTGTTGCTGAACGACACTTCATTGGAGCCGGATTCCATGAAAAAATTCCCGCTGACGACCTATATGGGAGACCACGTGGGAGCTATGTCGGCGCGAACCAGCTGGGCGGAAGGCAAGAATGCCAATGCAATGGTTGCCTTCATGTCTATGCCGGAGAAATTCTTCAAGGGACATCAGCACTATGATTCCGGTGAATTCCAGATTTACTATAAAGGAATGCTGGCGCTCAAGAGCGGCAATTATTCAATCTTCGGCAACGCACATGACTATGGCTATCAAAAGCAAAGCATTGCCTCAAACTGTATGCTGATTCGGAATCCCGATAACGATGCATACTACAGCGGAGGGTATCCTCTGATGGGCGGGCAGGCATTAAACATCAAGAATTATGATTTTGTCAAAAGCTTTGAAGATCTTCAGGGCGAAAAGACAACAATCGGCAAAATTTTAGGCTATGATTACGGTCCGGATCCGTATGAACCGTCATATTCTTATCTGAAAGGGGATATCACGGCGGCTTATAACGGAAACGCGAAGGATTACACGCGTTCTTTCGTATTTCTCAATTTCTTCGATGAGGTTTATCCGGGTGCTTTGATCGTGTTTGACAAAGTCAGCTCGAACCCGCAGTTTAAGAAGACTTGGCTGCTGCACTCGCAGGAAGAACCGGAAATCAACGGCAATACGACCATCATCCGCAGAACGGAGAACGGTTACAACGGAAGACTGGTTAACGAAACTCTTTTGCCCCGGCAGAAAGATGCTGAGCTGACAAAGATCGGCGGTGAAGGCGCAGAATACTGGGTGAACGACAAGAATCTCCCACAGGGCAGCAACACGGGAGAAACTGGGCTATGGCGGATTGAGCTGTCTCCGAAAGCGGCAGCCGAGACGAATTATTTCCTCAATGTCCTGCAGGTGGGTGACAACGCGCAAAATGCAGACCCCCTGGTTTCAACGCTTCTGGAAAACGAAAGCTATTTCGGTGTCCAGATTCGTGACAGAGTAGCATGGCTTAACAAGGATAAGAGCAGAGGGACTGCCGATGTCACGATTGGTACGGCGGAGGGAAGCGAAGGCACCTTCACCATTATGGTAGACGGACTGTATCCGGGCACTTGGAGCATTCAGAAAGACGGACAGTCCATCGGCACCGCAGAAGCAGCGGAAAACAGCGGCGCACTGTGCTTCACCGCAGAGGCAGGGGAATATACTCTGGTCTATCAGTCGATGAAGAAAAACGCGAAAAACTTTGAGGTTAAACAGATCAATCCGGACGCAAATCCCGGTGTTTATCTGTGTTACAAGAGCCGTTACTATGATCTCTCCACTCCTGTTCTGCAGGAAGACGGAAAGATCTATGTTCCAGTGCAAGATTTTTCCTCCTTGATCGAGACAGAATGCACCAAGACGGAGGATGGCGGCTATGCGCTCGCCATGGGCACAGAAAAGGCGTCCCTGTCTGCCCAGGATCTGGTGCAGCGGTATAACACGGATTATACAACGCTTGATCCCTTTGAGGAAGGCTTACACCTCGAATATCAATACTATAGTTATGCCAACCTTCTGAATATTATCAAACATGAGTATGTTACGATTACTGGGGATCAGATCAAGAATTCCTCTAATCCTTCCAGAATTCCGGTCATCCGCGTGCAGTCGGAAAGTGGAGATCCGACGCCGGTGGTCGACGGAAATCTCAACACCTCTTGGGTAGTAGAAGGCGAACACCTTGAAATGATTTTTGAATTTGAACAGTCGGAAACCATCAAAGACATCAAAGCATACTGGCGTCAAGGAAACCTGAGAAAAATTTATTACGAAGTCCAAACGTCTGAGGATGGAAAGAATTATACCACAGTGTGTGATTCCGGATCCAGCGGCAGTACCGAAGGTTTGGAAACCGTTGGCGGAACACCGTGCAAGGGCAAATTTGTGAAGCTTGTCATGAAAGGAAATTCACAGAATAACTGGAACGGTATCCATGAGGTTGAATTCTATAGATAGGAGAGTTAAAATATGAGAAAAGTTGTTGCAATTGCTTTGGCGTTGTCTCTTCTTCTTTCCGGTTATTGCATATCGGGAGCAAGCGGAGATGCGCTGACGGTTGAAGCAAAGGTATCCATGCAGACAACCGCAGAAGGCATTACACAGGAGATTCTTGTGAAAATCAAAACGGCAGAAGCACTTTCCAACCGGAAATGCGCACTGCTTGTCGTACGGCCCGACGCGGATCTTTCCGCGGCAGGCAGCTACATTGACAAAATCGCTGCAATGTATCAGGCATACACCGATGAGAACGGTGCTTATGAATTTCAGTTCCCCTTCGATGACAAAAGCGGTGAATATAGCTTGCAGGTGAAGGT
>CAKRUL010000057.1 GCA_934403665.1 uncultured Clostridia bacterium
TTTTCCGTCCGTTCCTCACTTTGCCCCTGATAAGAGAAATCCTGCGGATCGCTGTCAATGAATTCCACCGTGCTTCGGCTGATGAGAAGCGTTTGCGAACCTTTTCGGAATTCGTTTTCTCCAACGGCTGTATATTCGTCTTTCAAAAAGTTTTCCGCACAGTTTTTGCTGTCCCCTGCCAGGTTCAAAAGCTCCACGCTGTGAAGCTTGTCCGGCGTTTTTTTCAGCACATTTTGCGCCAAGGTGATGTTGTTTTTTTCCAAAACCTGCGTCAATTGCTTGATATCCGTTTCTGACCTTGATTTCAAAATGGAACTGTAGATCATAACCAAAAAGATATTCAAAAGCAGGAATACAATGATTAAAATCGTTTTCGCTTTTGCCCAGTTCATTGCCTCTTTCCTCCAATCTTTCGATGAAGAATCTCTATGAAATTCTTAATGCTACTCGGCATCGGTTCCGCCATTGAGGTCAAATAAGATATCTTCGCCGTTGGACAAACGGAAAAACCATTTTGGCAACACATTTCCGCCGCCTTGGTCATATTCATACACCAAATAGAAATCATCAATCGTCACGTTTTCCCATGCACCGTGATAGGCACTGTAAAACCCATCCATTGCCTCGATGGCAGACACATTCGCCACTGTCTGATCCGTGATTCGGCAATTGACAAACAGCTGGCGATAGGAAATAATGTTGTTTTTTTCCACTATGACCTCAACCGCATTTTCCATGGTCTCCCCGTTTGACAGTGTTTGCGCAATTTTGAGCGGAACGCCGCCGACAAGAGAATGAAACGTGAATTTATATTTATCTTTTCCCATCTCCGTCATATTATGATACACGAGAGTATTGGTGTTTCCCGGCACAATGCTGTTGATTAAATTCACAAAATTGCCTACGCTTTTTATCAAGTCATATTCATCCGAAGCATTTTTGTCCAGCCGGATTCCCTTTTCTGCATTGGTTGCAGAATATTCCATCAAGCCCCCCGGATTGATTTTCAAAGCAGCAAAATTTTCAACATAATTATAAGCACCGGTACTGTCTGTGAAACGTCTGGCAGATCCGATATTAATCGAAAATGCTTCAATCAGCCTGCTCAGTGTAGCAAGCGTCTGACTGTCCCCGACAGGAAGCAGAACCTCGCCCTCCACAGCTTTAACCGATTCTGGAACCAGAGAAATAATAACATAGGAGTCGATGGGAAGCCTTGTTCCGGTCTCCCGTGACAGCTTATCAAAATTATTCTCGAAGGAAAACGGGTAGTTATTGCTCTGCGCTTCGCCGGAAGCCGCACCTCCCGCTGCGGAAGAAGCTTTTTTCATCAGCTCCGAAAGGTCGCCTTTTGCCGTAAGCTGATAATTCTTGCCGGAGACGCTGTCCGTCAAAAACAGGTTCATCTCCTGTGTACTGCCGCGCAAGGAGAATACCAGATGCTTAAATTTTTTAATCGGATTCAATTCCCCGGGAAGATTTTTACCGAAGTAAGCCCCCACCGCTTGCAGAGAAATCTCGTCGTAATAATCCAGATACACCGATGCCGCACGGTATGCCTTTTTCAGCTCGTCTTCACTGATTTCCGTGACAACAGGATTCTCCAGAAACCGTTCCAGAATATCCTGCACTTGATTGTTGATGGATGCAAAGTGTTCCGAATCATGCCGGATCAGCTCCTTTTTGCCGTTGATATTGACCCGGATCTGTTTGGGATAAAATAACTGATTATAATGAAAAGCTGTCTCCTCTCCCCCGGTACGGAAATAGGAGACAATCTTTCTCCCGATCGATGAAAAAATATTTTCCTCATAAGGAAAAGAATTATAGCCGTTTGGCCATAATTCTTCTGAAAACCATATGTTCCATGTCAAGGTCATGCTTGAAATAATCAGCAGAACCAAAACCAGATTTTTGATGGATTCTTTCAACTTCATACTACTATCCTAATCTGCCGTTTTAAAGTTAAAGGAATTGATCAAGTTTAATAAATTGGAACTCAAAACAGTAATGGTAAACCGATACTGCTGGCTGGATTCGCCGTAATCCGCACGGAGAATCAGATGATTTTGCCCTCTGTAAAGCACAATCGGTTTCACAAACATTCCGGAACTCCCCACCGTCCAAGACACCGGGGCACCGTTTGCATACATCATCGTATAACCGCTTCCGTTAAAGCGATACAGAGTCAACGCAGCACCCGGAACCGCATAGCCGGAAATATTATGAACCGCATCGTAAGAGGAAAGCGTAGAAGTTGCAGGGTTTGTTACCGTTACCAGCCCGCCGCCGTAACTTCCGCCATATGTACTGTATGGTGCAGCAAAAGCAGTCAGTGAAAAAACCGCAAATACAACAACCATCAGTATGGATATTTTTCTCAGCATTGATTTCGCCCCCTAATGACAAGCGCAGGTTTTTCCTTCAAAATCTCTCTATCCTTGCTATTATTATACACAATTCTATATTACATTGCAATTACAAAAGCATTACATTTGAAGGCAGGTGCGGCAGCGAGGAATCCCATGCTACTCCGAAAGCCGCTGTTTCAGCGTTTCAAAGATTAATATTCCTGCGGCAACAGAAGCATTCAAAGAATTGATTCGCCCCATGACAGGAATTTTCACCAGAAAGTCACAGCCTTCCCGGATCAGACGGCTGATGCCGCTACCCTCCGAGCCAATAACGATACAAATCGGTCCTTTCAGATCCGCCTGATAATACATCTGCTCTCCGTCCGCCTCGGCACCGAAAAACCAAAGACCTTTCTGTTTCAGCTCCTCCATCGTGTTTTTCAGATTCGAGACCTTTGCCACCTTGGTGTAATTCACGGCGCCGGCAGACGCCTTATACACCGTTGCATTGACACCGGCGGCGCGATGTTTCGGAATAATCACGCCGTGTACGCCGGCCACATTGCAGGAGCGAATAATAGCTCCCAGATTGTGGGGATCCTCAATGCCGTCAAGCATTACCAGAAAAGGCGGCTCGCCCTTCTCCTGCGCGTCCTGCAACAAATCGTCTACGGAACAGTATTCCGTTTGGGAAATGACAGCCAGCACGCCCTGATGAGCGGCATTTCCGCTCATAAAATCCAGCTTTTTCCCGTCACAGGAGGACACAAGAATCCCCCGTTGCTTTGCCAGCCGTTTGATTTGCTGGATCGGCGGTGTATTCAAATCCCGATTGATATATATTTTTTCTACCTGCGCATCCGACTTTAAAAGCTCGGTGACAGGATTTCTTCCAAAAACCTTGTCCATATATGCTCCTACTCTCTGCTGTCAGCGCGCCTGCAGATATTCTACAGCCGCCGGAAGCTGTGTGTCATAAAGAAAAGTCGTGTTCAATACTTTCTCCCTCAGATAGCTCTGCGTGGTGATGTCGCAAACCCCGTAAGGGAATAAACCGACGCTGGCTTGGAACTGTTTGACTGCTCCGGCAGTCGTCTCGTCATACTTCTCGTTATCCTGTCCCGCCGAAAAATTCAAAAGATTCAAAAGAAATTTCACACTCTTCACATCCTCGCCGGCATCTCCTGTCTGAAGTACTCTCTGAAATGTGAGCTCAGGCAGTTCTTCCAGCGTATACCGTTTTCTGATGTTCTCCACCGTCTGATCAGGCTGAATTCCTTTGCGGTGGATAAATTCTCCGCTTGGGGTCAGGTAGGTCTGTATGGTAATTTTTAAAGCGCCGCCGATATCTGCCAGAGGGAATATACCCTGCACGGTGCCCTTCCCATAGGTGTTCTCGCCGATAATCCTTCCTGCATGGTTGTCCTTCAGCGCACCTGTCACGATCTCTGAAGAGGAAGCCGTATATTCATTGACCAACAGGCACAAATCAAAGTCATACTTTTTGGCGGATGCTGTGTAAGTCTTTTGCTCCTCCTCGGTTCTTCCTCTGACCGTGACAATTGTTTTGTCCTCCTCCAAAAACAGATCCGCAACTTTGACGCCGGAAGCGAAGACGCCGCCGCCGTTATTTCTGAGATCCAATATCAGCTTGCTGATCTGCTTTTGCTGCAGCTCCTGCAAAGCTTCCTCCACCTGTTCCGGCGTATTGGAAGCAAAGGTTTTGATTTTGATATAACCGATTTTTCCGTTGATAATTGATTTTTCAATGGATTGCTCCGGAATGGCATACCGTTTGAGCGTAGCATCCCGTTTGAGACCGTTTGCAGATAAGATGGTGACGGTGACCTGGGAACCAATCTCCCCTTTCAGAAAATCGGTTGCCGTCAGAGCGGCTGTTCCGGTCACATCCCGCCCATCCACTGCCACGATTTTATCACCGGGCACGAATCCGGCCTGAGCGGCCGGAGAGTTCTCCAAAACGGTTACAATGTCCAGAAACCCATCCTTTACCGTCGCGGTAATCCCGATTCCGCCGGTTTTCCCCTCCAGCTGATTCATCATCTCGTGGTATTCGTCCTTCGGGATAAAGGTACTGTTTCCATCGACGGTTCCTGCAATCGCCGCCAAAACCTTATTTAGCGATTCCTCATCCTCGCTGGCGAGCTTCACCAAAGCGTCATACATCATTTGCTCTTTTGTTTTTTCCGTGATGGATAGTTTCTCCGTCAGTGTCAGAACCGTATCAATATATTTCTGGATTTCTTCCACGGTTCGCTGGAGCTCCTGCGCATGGATGCTTGTAAACGCAAGCACAAAACACAGCAAAAGACACAGAACCGTTCTTTTTCTTCTGTTTTTCAATGGATTCATAATCGCCTCCGTCTCGCTGCAGACCGTTCTGCAGACTGTTTTGCTCTCTGGCTCGGCAAAAAGCATGGTTTGATGCCCGGTGCAATGAAAAGCTATGATCGAATCATCACCACTGCATCCGGTATCTTTTTATAATTTGTCACATAAAGCGTGACTTGCTGATCCAAAAGTTTCTCATTCACCTGATTGCGGGAAATGCCGTCCTCGGTAAAGCAGGCAGGATTTCCAATCACGTCATAATGTCTCAGTCCGTCCTGCGTTTGAAGCAGCAGGCACTTTTCTTGCTCAGAATAATAGTACAGTGCTCCTGTCACCGTCCGCATGGTCTTGATGCTGGACAAATTCAAATCCCCCGGCAATGCCAGCGGACTGACTGCGATGATGACAGAACCGTCATAGGCAACGCAAACCCTTCCATCCGGAAAAGACCGTTCCTCTTCGATAGCGGTCAGCTTCCCGTCATCAAAAGCCAGACGGGTCTCCCCGGAGAAGCGATAGGCATTTGCTGTTTTCACACTGATATTGTGCCGCTTCAAAATATCAATGTAAAAATAGTCCAAAGCGTCAAAAAATTGCTCATAGGTCACATATTCCGTTTCCGCGGCGTAATTGCGTTCAATCAGCGTCGTATCCATTTTGCAGAAATTCCAGAGCGTGTCCATCAGAACATTGTGCCGCACCGGAGTATTTTCATGAAGGTTCATCACTCTTTGAGGCACGGAAAAAAGTTTGGAAAGTATCTTGGTCATGTCATAGAACAACACTTCCCCCTCCCGGTTCAGATCCATGTCGCCCACAATGTATTGATAAGCGGCATTTGCCGCCGTCACATTTCCTGACGTGTCTGCCATGCTCTTGCTGTTCACCGGAAAGACAAGGCATACCGCCATGCAAAGCATCAAGCACAGAAGTTCTTTTCCTGCCTTCACGGTTACATCCTTTCCGGCGCAGTGATGCCAAGCAGATTCAGGCAATTGCGAATGACAATACGGGTTGCCTGCACCAGCTGAATACGGCTTTCAAACAGTGCCTTGTCCTCACACATGACTCTGCATGCGTTATAAAAGGTGTGGAAGGCAGAAGCCACTTCCATCACATACTTCGTCATTTTGGAAGGATCCAAAGTCAGCGCCGCCTGCGTGATCTCCTCCGGAAAATAAGCCAGTTTTTCCATCAAATCCGACTCTTCCCTTTCCTTCAGATTTTCCAAGCTTCCGCTGATTCCATCCAACGAAACGCCTTCCTCTTTCAGATGACGGAGAATACTGCAAATCCGCGCATGCGCATACTGCACATAAAACACCGGATTCTCATTGGATTCCGATACCGCCAGATCCAAGTCAAAATCAAAATGAGAATTTGCCTGACGCAGGTTAAAGAAAAACCTCGCTGCATCGACATTCACATCGTCAAGAAGATCGGATAGAGTGACTGATTTTCCGGAGCGTTTAGACACCCGGTAGATCTCGCCGTCTTTATACAGCCGAACAAGCTGCATCAGAATGATGGTAAGCCGGTCGGGATCAAGTCCGAGCGCTTGAAACACACCTTTCATTCTGGAAACATGTCCGTGATGATCCGCACCCCAGATGTTAATCATCTGATCAAAGCCACGATCCGCCTTATTTTTATGGTAGGCTATATCCGCCGCAAAATAGGTCGGAAATCCGTTGGCACGAATCAGAACATCGTCCTTCTCGGCGCCGAATTCGGTGGATTTAAACCAAACGGCTCCCTCTTTTTCGTAAGTGTAACCCTTTTCCGTCAGCTCCCGGACAACCTGGTTGACCGCGTCTGCCTTGTGAAGCGTGCTTTCATAGAACCAAACGTCATAGTGAATCCCATACCGTCCGGTGTCCTCCTGCAGCTTCCGGATATTTCGTTTCAGCGCATAGTCTGATAACGTCTTTTTCCGTGTTTCCTCGTCCATCGCCTTCAGTTCTTCCGCACCGAACTGTGCGATGTAATCCTCTACATGCTGTTTGATGTCATCCCCATGATAGGCATCCTCCGGAAATTCCACTGCGTCCTCTCCGTATATTTTTTGCAGAAATCTTGCATTTAAGGAAACGCCGAATTTTTCAATTTGGTTTCCGGCGTCATTGACATAAAACTCCTCGGTGACCTCATAGCCTGCCCAGCGCAACACACTGGAAAGACAGTCACCGATTGCTCCGCCTCTTGCATTGCCGATATGCATGGGGCCGGTGGGGTTTGCCGAGATAAATTCCACATTGACCTTTTTGCCTGAAAACAGGTCGACCTTTCCGTATTCCGTATCGGCTTTCAGAATATAGGCCACCGTATCATACAGCCATTTTTTAGAGAGGTAGAAATTGATAAAGCCGGGGCCTGCAATTTCCACTTTATCCACGATTCCGCCGGACAATTCCATCCGGTTGGTGAGAATGCCGGCCGCCTCTCTGGGGTTCTTCTTCCACTGCTTGGACATTTTTAATGCCATATTTGTTGCAAAATCACCGTGATTTTTATCTTTCGGCATTTCAATCTCTGGCTCGCAAGCCTCCGTTTTCGGCAGCTCACCTGCGGCAACAGCCTTCCTCCATGCCTCGTTTACAATTTCTTTTAGTTTCAAATGAACCTCTTGTACAGGATTTTTCATCAGTCCCCGTTAACCTCCTTAAATGTAACAGATATATTATTATGGCTGGTTACGATATCGTTCAGCTCCACAT
>CAKRUL010000058.1 GCA_934403665.1 uncultured Clostridia bacterium
GCGTAACTCAGTTTGGTAGAGTGCTTGGTTTGGGACCAAGATGCCGCAGGTTCAAGTCCTGTCGCCTCGACCAAAATTTTGACCGAAAGCAGAGATTGTTCTCCACTTTCGGTCGTTTTTTATACCTTTTTAGGTCTTATTCCTCTACAATCGGATGAATGGTATTCGGATTAGGAATTTGTCCGTCCTTCATTACATTTTTCCTCACATAAGTTTTCATTAGTTAAACTAATTATATCACAAAATCTAAAAATTATCTACCGATTATGTGTTACCCAATCACCGCTTCATCCGAGAAAACCTTGGCGATGTTTGTTTTATGAATGCGTGGGCGACGAAATAAAAAAGCGCAGAACGTCAATTCAAAACTGATGTTCTTTGCGCTTTTTTTATTCCATATGTGCCGATTCGCCCTTATCCAGCAGGTTAGTCATATTTTTCAGACTAATCCCCAAGGTGGAAGCGTTGTGCAGCAGTGCCGAGGCGGTGGGCGGCAATATGCCTGCCACTCCCAGTATGATGAGAGTAAGGTTAAAGCCTACAATAAAGCGGTAGCTGCGGTGAATCCGTTGCATCAGCGTTTCGCTGAGCTGTCGCAACGTTACCAGCTCAAACAAATCCTCTGACGCAATCGTGATATCGGCTATTTCTTTGGCGATGGCTGCTCCGGTGGAGATGGCAATGCCTGCATTTGCTTCTGACAGGGCAGGGGAATCGTTGACCCCGTCGCCAACCATGACAACGGTGTGACCTTCCGCCTTTTTCTTGCGGATAAATGCTGCCTTATCCTCCGGCAGCACCTCAGAATACACTGCATCCACGCCGACTTCGGCAGCTATGGATTCGGCTGTGCGGCGATTATCCCCGGTCATCATTACGACATCGGTAAACCCGCACTGATGCAATGCAGCCACAGCGTCGTGTGCCTCTCGGCGCAGAGGATCATGAATACAAATTACCGCCGCAAGTTTGCCGTCTATACAGAGATAAAGCTGGGAATACCGTGCCGAAATTTCGGCAAACTTCTCTTTTTCATCACTTGGAATTTGACAATGTTCGTCTTCAAAAACGAAATGTGCACTGCCAATCAAAACCCGTTTTTCCTCCACCATACTGGAAATGCCATGAGCGACCACATACTGTACCTTGGAATGATATTCTTCGTGACTCAGCCCCCGTCTTTTTGCCTCCTCTACTACAGCATTTGCCATAGAGTGGGGGTAGTGCTCCTCCAGACAGGCGGCAAGCCGAAGCATTTCCGTTTCGTCATGTCCTCCGAATGTCACAATCTGTGCTATCGTCGGCACAGCATAGGTGAGCGTACCGGTCTTATCGAACACAATGGTGTCTGCGGTTGCTACAGCCTCCAGAAAACGGCCGCCCTTGACAGAGATACGATAACTGTTGCTTTCCCGCATGGCGGACAGTACAGCGAGGGGGATTGCTAACTTCAGCGCGCAGGAAAAATCCACCATCAGCACGGAACGCATCTTAGCTACATTTCGGGTGATAAGAGAGGTTAATACCGTGCCGCCCAAAGTATAAGGCACGAGTTTATCCGCCATTCTGGATGCCTTGTCCTCAACGGTTGACTTCAGTTTTTCCGATTCCTCAATCATGCGGACAACTCTGTCATATCGTCCGCTTCCGGACGCTTTTTCTACGCAGATGACACATTCGCCTTCCTCGACGACGGTGCCTGCATAGACGAAGCTGTCGGGACGTTTCATAACCGGCATCGATTCTCCGGTCAAAGAAGACTGGTTTACCAAGGCTTCCCCTTCTGCAACCTTACCGTCCAACGGGATTACACTGCCGGTACGGATTATAATATGATCGCCGAGCCGCACATCCGAAACCTTTGTCAAAATTTCGGTGCCGTCAGCTTGAAGCCAAACGTGATCCGCTTGCAGACTCATGACCGAAGCTAGATCTGCTACTGATTTTTTGTGAGTCCACTCCTCCAAAATTTCGCCCAGACGTAGCAGAAACATCACCGAACCGGTGGTGGAATAGTCTCCGCGCACGATGGAGACTGCAACGGCAGTTGCATCTAGTACGGCGACTGAAAGTTTTCCATGCCGCAAAGCACGCAGACCTTTTTTGATATATTTTATCGAACGGAAGATCGTCAAAACGGTTGCAATCGGCGCCGGAAGGAACAACTTGCAAAAACAGCGGGACATTACAATGGCAGTCAACTGATCCTCAAACTCCCGGTTGAGTGCGCGAGAGGTGTGCGCAGGAACCAATTCTAACGCTTCCGCTTTGGCAAAGGAGAAGCTCGCCAGAGCACGAATGACATTTTCACGTTCCGTATCATACTGCACCACAGCGTCCTGCGTTCGGTCATAGACCTTTACCGACCTTACACCGTCGATTGCGCGCAGATAGTATTCCAGAATATCTGCATGCCGTAGCGTCATGCGCCCGCAACACAGATGCACCCTCATGCGTCCCGGAATGTCATGTAGAATTGTGCATCTCATAAATTATTCCGCCTTGCTTTCCTCTGCTTCGCCTTCCTCGGAAGAGGTATCTTCAATCGCAGCAGCGGTTTCTGCTTCTGTCCGCTGATCGTTGATGGCTTTCGCCTCTGCATAGATGTCATTCGCTCCCTCACGGACGGCTGTGACCGTGGTCATAACATTTTCTTTCACACGTAGTGCAGCAGCAGTGGTATGAGCATATACCTTTCGTGCATCCTTGCTGCTGAAAATTTTGATACCGGCGGTACCGAACAGTGCTCCTGCAGCAAATAAACCTAATTTTTTCAGCATAATTGACCTCCTGAAAATATATGTATTTAGATAAGCCAATCGACTGTGAATGAAGCCGATCGGAATCATCTCAAAACCGTGATTCCAAAATGCAAAATTTTGAATATCAAAAGCAATGTATCAGTTTGGTTCCGATTGCACAGCAGTTTCCTGTATCCATAGCCGCAGTATGGCTTAGCAGGCGAGGAAAGTGCTTGCGCAACATTTTTTGTTTGGTGTCATGGAACCTCGTTTCTGGATATCATTATAGCGATAAGCCGTGACCGTGTCAACAGCCTTTCTTGTGCTTTTCGGCAGATTCACACCGCTTTTGACAAAATAATACGATCTTAGCTCGCACAATCAAACACGATCTGTAAAAATCCCTTTTTCTTTGTATCCTGTGATGCAAAATTCGACTTGCGTATCCTTGCTGTGGATAGTGATTCGATGCCATTTTTTCATATTGATTTCTGCTGCAACGCGGCTCTGATTTTCTCTTTTTCCCCGCTGCTGTCTGTGCGAAGACGCAGCAGAGGAAGACCGCATTTCTTCATAATGCAGTTCTTTTTGATATCCCGCTTGGCTTGCCTGCTCCCAGCTTCATGGAAACCGGTGCCATCCACTTCAATTGCAAGCACAGGATGTTTGTCCATTTGACGGAACAGAAGAAAATCAACATGTGTCAGCGGATTTCTGGCATAGTTGCGTTCCTCCTCCGTCAGTGGCGCATAATCCTTGACTAACGTTGCAAGGGCGACATGCACAGCACAGCCAATCTCGGAAAACGCAGTTTCTGATAATACCTCTTGAATCACAGTGTACATGAGATTCTCGGAATCATATTTTGATATTAGCTTATGCTTTTGCAGATATGCACTGCGTTGCTCTGCATATCCCTGATACAGCATGTCGAACACAGAGTAGACCTGACTTTGGATAACGTCAAAATTATGATACTCGATATACCGCGTCAAATCGCCGTAGTTGGTGCGGTCGTTGCGGCAATCCTGCGATGTGACTACTGTCAGGGAGCGAACAGCGCGGGAAACCGCCACGTTTAGCATGCGGGGATCGTCCACAAAATCCGTGATTACATTGTCAACCGTGGTCAGAATAATGGCGTCCTGTTCTCGTCCTTGAAATTTGTGGACGGTGTCCGTCACATAAGCATCGCCCAACTGTTTGCGGATGGCAGTAACCTGATCCCGATACGGCGTGATAATACCGATGCTTCGGCAGTTCTGCCGTTTCAACTGCGGAAGCACCTCTTGGCGAATGATATCGATCTGACGCTGATTGAGATGTCCGCGTGCGTGGTTGCCGGCTGTCGTTCGGTATATGGTCAACACATCCGGTTCGTCATGATCCTTTGTCATAACAATTAATTGTCCATGATAGAACTTTTGATTGCAGAAATTGATAATCTTCGGGTGACAACGATAATGCTCACGCAGCAATGTGACGGGTGCATTCTGCCACGTTTTCAGGGCGGAGGAAAGCAGATTGTGGGAAGAGAAGCGATATCGCTCGTTTAGGGTATATTTTTTCCAAATTGCATCGCTGATACGAATGTCGGCTTCCGTCAATACATTGGGCAGTTGCTTCAGATCACCAACAATCACGATATTCCGCGCACAGGAAAATGCAAGGACAGCGGTTGCCAGGTCAACCTGTGATGCCTCGTCTACAATCAGATAATCATAGACATGATTGATACTCAAGGTTCCCTTGATGGAATAGGTCGTGCTGAGCACCACTGGGTATTCACGCGCAAATCTCGCCGAGTTCATGTAAAAATCACTCTGTTCAAAACGCTTCCGAGCGCGTTTCCAATGATACCGCGTCGCCAGTTCTGCGCGGAATAAGCGAAGAGACTTCTGTGTGAGTTCGTTCATTTTTGCTTCAAAAGCATAGTGTTGCAGTTTATGGTTCAGAGCTTGTTTTTCATACTCCAATTCCTGCTTTCTTACTGTGTAGAATTGGCTCTGCAAATAAGGAATCACCAGCTCAGGGGGAAGACGAAATAATTTGAGTGCACTGTAATGGAAGCGAAATAGAATGGAAAGCTTCTGCCAAAGGCCAAAGCGGTATCCGTGCTCCGCGTGCTGTTCCAATTCTATCCAAAGCGCAAGAATCTGCCGAGAGGATAACTGTTCTAACTTTTCGGTTGGTGCATTGTGGTAAGTTGCATAGTATTCCTTGAAATAGTGCTGTTCCGGATTTTGCTGCAAAAGTTCCTGCTCAATTTCCGCAATGCGGTTTTTGGCGTTGAGCATTTCATTCAGTTCTTCGGAGAGCACGGTAATTGCTCGCTTCAGTTGTTGCTGTTTTTCCGTCGACATCTCCCAGCTGCTCATGTCCGGGTAGGTTTCGGTTTGGGCATCCACGAATTTTTGTTTGTTGACCAGATTGCCGAGAAAAGCGGTTAAAAAGGCGGCATTCTTCTTTTCCAGCTTTTCCGCAATATTGTGCGTTGCGGAATTGTTGTTAGAAACGACCGCTACGGTTTTTCCGTTTCGGACAACGTTGGCGATGATATTCAGGATTGTCTGCGTCTTTCCCGTACCGGGAGGTCCTTGGATGATGCTGATCTTGGAGGAAAGTGCTCGCTCCACTGCAAGCTTCTGACTTTGGTTCAAACCAAATGGATAGATCACTGTTTCCGGTATTGTGGGTGACGCAATCTCCTTCTGCGGAGCCAGATAGCTCGCCAGAACGGTGTCTCCGCTGACCTGTTGGATCTTATTATACTGCGTACTCAGAATGTTGATACCGTTTTCAGTTACAAGACTGACTGCTTCTGCAGTCTCTTTGAAATACCGGAATATTTCCTCGTTTTTGCTGTCTGCCAGGCAATTGGGCTGAAGCAGTACCTCACTTTTGCGAAACGACAGAGCTTTTTTTCCTTTGCGGACAATGCGATAATATGCGCCAAAGTCAAGAAGTTCATCGATTCCCCGGATCGTTTGTCCATTTACTGTGACAATTACCTGCGTAGGATTTATCCGTTTTTGCAGAGACAGAATCTCAACATTGTACCTTTGAAAGTGGTACGTTTTATAGGGTGCACTGGTATAGACGACCTCGCACTCCCCGTCATGGAATCGGAAGCTTGCGACTGAGTCCGTCTGATCTTTCCCTTTGATCACAATAAGGTGCTTTTGCTCGTCCATAGATCTCTCCTTATGTAGACGCGAAAAAGACAACCCACGCGGATTGCCTTAAAAATTGTTAGAAGTGTTAATGCTTAATTTACCATTTTATGAACAGTCGGTTTTAGCAATTTTACGAACTGTTGCAGTAATATTCCCGATAACAGAATCGTAGCCACTGTACAGAATCCGATCTTACCACCAAGCAACACACCGCACAGAACACATATGATATCTAAAACGATTCTCACTTTTTGAATGGGGTATTGTTTCCTATTCACAATGGCAAAGGTTAAGGCCTCATAGGATCCCTTGCCGAAATCAGCAACAGAATAAAGCGCCGAGCCAAAACTGAATATTACAAGTCCGAATATCATTAAAAGAAAGTGAACCGGTTTGGAAGTGTCATAGCGAAAGTATGGTGCAAACCAATCGATACAAATGCTATATACAATCTGATATAGCAAGGTTCCTATGTGTATCTGGCTTCTGTCATAAAACCAACAAAATAGCACCATTGCCGCTGCTACTATCAAAGATGCCTGGCCAATCGTTATATTTGCAGTTGTTGCAATTCCTTGCCATAATACCGCAAGCGTTGCAGAACCGAAGCCGGCATAGATAGCCATATCCATACCGAGTGCAGAAATAGCAGTTCCTATCACAACAATCAATAGATTTAAGATCTGTTTTTTATAAATGATTTCGAACACCTTCTTTCATATACAGAAATTTGTTATTGATTTTACCACAAAATCAGTGAGAAAGCAATCGTCACGTGTTTTGTCTGTTTTAATCTGTAACATATCATTGACAAACCTACAGCACGACTGTACAGGAGCGTGGATTGCACTCATCGGTTGAAGGAGTTTTAAGATTTGTGATGTAACGTCACATCAAAGAGGTGCAAGCCGACAAATGCAGGGGGAAATATTTGAGTAACGGACTTATGAAAAGGATTTTTGGCGGGGGATGAATCTCTGTATCACATCGGAGAAAAGTTCATGTTACTCCGTTTTTGCTGAAAATATTTGCACGATTTCCGGTTTTTAAAGGGAGCATGAAATTGCAAGGATTGACATTTTTTTGTGAGATTGTTTGACATTCTTCTGATGATATGTTAAAATATATATGTTGTTGGTATTTTGAGCAAGCTATGCTATTGTTAATAATTGTTCCAATTGTTGTTGTTATTTGCGCTCATGGTTGTTTGTGTTTTATTAGTAATTGCAGTTATTTTGTTATTAAATCAAAATAGTTTTAAATTAAATAATCATGTTAATAAAAATGAAGAAACTGACAAAAAAGAAACGGAAATAATAGAAGATAAAACAAATGATGATAATTCTTCTAAAGAACAAGAAAGTAGTAATAATAATTCTAATCAAGCACCAGCTAGTAATAATGAGGTAGTAAATAATAGCAGTACTAATAATCAAGAAAGTAGTAATAATACTTTGAATACAAATGTTTCTAATGAAACTATAGAAAATGAAGATA
>CAKRUL010000059.1 GCA_934403665.1 uncultured Clostridia bacterium
GGCGACTTCAGAACCTATGACTACGCCATTGCGCTTCGTGCAGTGACGACCAGCGATTTTATGACTGCCGAGGCGGCACATCTGCCTTGGGATCTGATTGATCGTGTTACCACTCGTATTGTCAATGAAGTTGACTGTGTTAACCGAGTTGTGTATGACTGCACCGGCAAGCCGCCTGGAACGATTGAGTTTGAATAAGTTGAGAGGTCGAAAAAATCCAGTGTTTATGCGGGTTTCAGCGATTTCGATTAGTCTTTTGATAACAAATTGATAACAGTCATAGCAAGTGCCATTATTCTTGTTATCCAGTGGTTTATGGGTAACGGAATGATTATCGGGTGGCTTGCTGACTGCGAGGTTCAGAGCCATACTCGGAAATATTGCATATTTCCTCGTTGTGGCGTATCCGCCAAATGGACTTTAGCCGATATATGCGATTGAATGTAAACATTCATCGCATAATCGTCAAAACTCCGCTTGGCTCTGAACAAATTCCATATTATAAACTAAGCCCTTAGCTGTGGTTAATAACCATAGTTAAGGGCTTTTTGTCGTGCCTATTTATCTTTCCAGTGGTCTTTGAAAGCTTCCACGAGTGCGTCGCTTAATTCTTGTGATGGAACTTTTGCCCAACGCTGTGTGGTATCGAACTCTGGATAATGGTAACGCCAGTTATCGTATTCTTCTCTGCTGATTTCTTCGGAAGATAGTTTGTCTGCCTGCTCTTTCCAAGCATACAGCATTTTGAGGAGTTCATATGCTTCTCTGCCTTTATCCTTGTTGACTATTAAGCATACTTCTCCGTCTGCTTCGCTGACAGTAAGACCGTAAATATCTTCAAGGGTAAACAGAGTGTGCATAAGGCCGATATAACTGTCTATGTCAGGAACATCAAGAGCCTGCGGGGAAACATCAAGCACCTGTGCCAATACATTTGTAAGGTCTGCTTTCGGTTTGCGTGTGCCAGTCTCGTACTGTGCCAAACGCACATCAGCACTCTTTTCTGGAAAACCGACTGCTGTACCGAGATACTTTTGTGTCATACCACGCATTAGTCTGAAAAAATGTATTCTTTCGCTGATAGCCATAATGATACGCTCCTTTTATATGTAGTGAAATAAGTATAGCAGAAATGTTTAGTGAAAGTCAAGATGGAATGAAACAAAAATGTTTAATATTTTCCTTGCAACCACTTGACAATAGCAAATATGCTTAGTACAATGAATAGCACACTAAGCATATCTGTTTAGCGACAACCGAATGACCGTCCGAAAAGTCAAACCGCCAAGACCTCGTCGGAGCAAGTTCCGCAACGTTCGCTTGTGTGCAAGCACAAAAGCTCATTTGCTGCACTGCTCCTCCTCTTCCCAAAAAGTCTCCGACTTTTCGTGAGTCCCTATGACGAGCGAGCGCCTGATGTACTGCGGTACATTGGGACAGCACAGCGCCTGCCGACAAGCAGGAGTGCCTGTTGGAACTTTAATCCGGAGAAAGCGGCAACAAAATTTTTAAAAGAAAGGAAAAACGATATGAAAAACAGATTTATCCGAGCCGAAGATGTGGCTCAGGAACTAAACGTATCAAAACCTTATGCTTATAAACTCATCAGACAATTAAATGAGGAATTGAAAGCAAAGGGTTTTATTACGATTACAGGGCGTGTAAACCGCCAGTATTTTTACGAAAGGCTCTACGGAGCAGGAAAGGGGGAAATGTAAATGCCAGTATTTAAGAATGAAGATAATGGTACTTGGTACGTGATGGCAAGGTATGTGAACTGGAAAGGGGAGCGCAAGCAGAAATGCAAGCGTGGCTTTGCTACTAAACGAGAAGCACAGGAATGGGAAAGGATGTTCAAATTGCAGACTTCCTCAGACCTTGATATGAGTTTTGAAGCCTTTACGGAGCTTTATATCAATGATGTGAAGAACCGATTGAAAGAAAACACGTGGCTTACCAAAGAGCATATCATTCGCACGAAAATACTTCCGTATTTTGGGAAATTGAAAATCAGCGAAATTTCCACAAAGGAGATTATCACTTGGCAGAATGAAATGCTTGCCTATCGTGATGAAAAGAAAAAGCCTTATTCACAGACATATCTGAAAACGCTGCACAATCAGTTGTCCGCCATTTTCAATCACGCTGTCCGCTACTATGAACTGCGTTCCAATCCTGCGGCAAAGGTGGGAAATATGGGAAGCGAGGAACACAAGGAAATGCTGTTCTGGACAAAGGAAGAATACAAGAAATTCTCTTTTGAGATGATGGATAAGCCAGTTTCCTTTTATGCGTTTGAAATGCTTTACTGGTGCGGTATCCGAGAGGGCGAGCTGTTAGCCTTAACTCCGGCAGATTTTAACTTTGACAAAGAAACAGTCACAATCAATAAATCCTATCAGCGTTTGAAAGGGCAGGATGTGATTACTTCCCCGAAAACGAAAAAGAGCAACCGCACCATTAAAATGCCGAAGTTTTTGTGCGAAGAAATGAAAGAGTATCTCGGTATGCTCTACGGATTGAAGAAGAAAGACCGTATCTTTACGGTAACGAAGAGCTATCTTCATCACGAGATGGACAGAGGGGCAAAGGCGGCAGGCGTGAAGCGTATTCGCATTCACGATCTCCGTCACAGCCACATTTCACTCTTGATTGATATGGGCTTTTCTGCGGTGGCGATTGCTGACCGCGTTGGTCACGAGAGTATTGATATTACTTATCAGTACGCACATCTGTTTCCATCAAAGCAGATTGAGATGGCAGATAGATTAGATGATTTAGGGAAAGGAGATTTTGAAAATGTCAGCAAAGAACAGAGATAACAAAAATCGTTGGAGGAATATCACAGTAGGGTTTCGAGTATCGCCCGAAGAAAACGAACTCATTAACAGAGCTGTAGCTCTATCAGGATTGCCAAAACAGGAGTATTGTTACCGCCGCTGCTTAAATCAGGATGTGGTGGTACAGGGCAATCCGAGAGTGTATAAGGCTCTGAAAACGGAACTTGCCACAGTCCTTGTGGAACTGAAAAGGATTGAAGCGGGAAATGGTGTAGATGATGAATTGCTGAGTGTAATCGGATTGATTGCGGTTATCCTCGGCGGTCTGAAAGGAGAGGATGCGAATGGAAAATAAAAAAGAAATGACTATTCCAAATGTATCTGCGGCAACAGATACAGAACAGCCACTTTCAAAAACTACTGACAATAGTATAGTCAATCAGGATATGGATTTCAAGGGGTATGAGCAAACTTTTGAAGAAATGCAGAGGGAAATACTCAGGCAGTTAGACCCGTCCTATCTGAAAACAGTATCAATGACAACGTTGTATGATACGGTGTTTGAGGTTCAGACACCACTTATAGATGGTCTGCTCCAAAGGGGGACTTACCTTTTCGTAGGTTCTCCGAAAGTGGGAAAGAGTTTTATGATGGCACAGCTTGCCTACCATATCAGCACAGGTACACCGCTTTGGGAATACAAGGTGCGTAAGGCAACAGTGCTATACTTTGCCCTTGAAGATGATTACCCACGTTTGCAGAAACGATTGTTTCAGATGTTCGGTGCAAAGGAGACAGGTAATCTCTATTTTGCAACGGAATGCAAAACGGTCAATGGTGGACTGGAAGAACAGATAAGAGGTTTTATGAGAGAACACACAGACACAGGCTTGATTATCATAGATACCTTAAAGCGTGTGCGTGAAACAGGTGAAGCAGATTATAGCTATGCAAGCGATTATGATGTAGTGGCAAGGCTGAAAGCATTGGCAGACAGCTACAAGGTTTCAATGCTCATTGTTCATCATACGCGCAAACAAAAATCGGAAGATATATTCGATATGATTTCAGGTACGAATGGTCTGATGGGTGCGGCAGACGGTGCGTTTGTTCTCAGCAAGGAAAAGCGAACTTCCAACAATGCTACGCTTGATGTTGCAGGCAGAGACCAGCAGGATATGAAAATTCATCTTGTAAGGGACAGCGAGCGATTGGTGTGGAACTTTGAAAAATCCGAAACGGAATTGTGGAAAGAGCCGCCCGAACCTCTGCTTGAAAAGATAGCGGATACGCTCTTTTCGGAAAGTGACAGATGGGAAGGAACTGCTTCGGAACTTTGCGAAAGGCTTGCGGTGGATATAAAGCCGAATGTACTTTCTTTAAGGCTGAGTATCAACGCAAGCAGGCTGTTTCGTGATTACGGTATCCGTTATCAGAACAGCCGCACACACGACGGCAGAAAGGTTTCGCTCTGGAAAGAAACCGAGCAGACGGCGTGACAAACGGTGTCAAAGGTGTCAATGTTTTTGAGAGCAGTACGCTGTGAAAAACATTGTCACCATCGTCACACTTTGACACAGACTAAAGTTTTTGCAGGGTGCAGGTAGCTTTTTTCAAAAAGCTGCTCCTGCCCCTCGGAGAGCCTTCGGAGAACGCAAAACCTGCCTGCAGGTCGCATTTTTGATGGGTGTACCCGTCAAAAGTGCTTTTGCGTTACTTTTGGCAAAAGTAACAAAACCTGAGAATGGTTGAAATTTACAGATTGGAGATGAAAAAATGCAGAGAACGATAAGTGCAATGGTCGGTAAAGGCTCGGTCAATCACAACAGCCGAAAGTTCCGAGCAGAAAATGTAGACGGAACTCGTACTCATCTCAATATCGACTACTGCAATGAAAATATAAAGACAGTTTACCACGAATTATTTGATGAAGCATTGGAAAGATACAATGCCAAGCAGACAAGGTCAGACCGAAAGATAAAAGATTATTATGAAAAAATCCGAAGTTCCAAGCAGGAAAAACCGTTCCACGAAATCATTTTACAGGTGGGCGGTAAGGGAAATATGAACGCTGATACGGAAAACGGAGAACTGGCAAAGCAGATTTTGGATGAATACTATCGGGGATTTCAAGAAAGAAATCCACAGCTTCGGGTGTTCTCGGCTCATCTGCATATGGATGAAGCTACACCACATCTGCACATAGATTTTGTTCCTTTTACTACAGGCAGTAAGCGTGGACTTGACACAAGAGTGTCGCTCAAACAGGCTCTTGCAACGCAAGGCTTTAAGAGTGGCAGTCGTGGCGATACGGAATGGTCGCAATGGGTACAGTCCGAAAAAGAACAGCTTGCGACGGTAATGGAACGCTACGGGATTGAGTGGGAACACAAAGGCATACACGAAAAACATCTTTCTGTTCTGGATTATAAAAAGCAGGAAAGAGAAAAAGAAGTGCAAGAATGGGGTGCGAAAATCGAACAAAAACAGGTTGAATTTGATGTGTTGTCGGAAAGAGTGTTGAACTATGATAAGGCAAAGGATGAGCTGTCAAATCTTGAAATAGAGCTTGATACTGCACCGAAATATCAGTTGCCTGAGCCTGAAAAATTTATGAGTGCAAAGGCATATAAAACAAAAATGGCAGAACCGGTTGTGAGGAAGTTGAAGTCACTTATAAAGACGGTGCTTGCCCGCTGTTTTGAAGGCTGGGATAACTACCATAGGTTGAACACAGCTAATGCACAGTTATATCGTACCAATCAGCGATTGGAAAAAGTCAATGAAAGACTGACCGAAGAAAATAAAAGGCTCAAAGCTGAAAACAAGGATTATAGTCTGATCCGCAAGGTATTTGGTCGAAAACAGGTAGATGATTTACTGGAGCAGGCAAGAACAATTAAAGATCGCAAGCGTGATAATACACGCTCACGATAAATCAAAATCACCGGAGGAAAAAGAAAATGACAAAGACAATTTTTGAAGAAATGGGCGGAACTTACAGACAAATGGGCGATTATTTGTTGCCCGACATCACCGTACCAGCTGAAGAAGAAACAGAAATGATTGGCTTATGGGGACAGCGACACGCAAGGCACTTAAAGGAACATCATAAGGTCTTGTATATGAACCTGCTGACAAGCGGAAAACTGCACAGTTATCTTATGGATGTTGATAAGCAGGCAGAGGATATGTTTCTTCGGCTGGTAAAGGAATATGCTATGCTGATAGGCAGGGAGTGACGGAACAGTTAAAGGCTGAAAATCCTCACGAATGGATTGGTAGAATGAATAACATTCAGGCTTGTGTGAGGGTAGTTGTTAATAATGAAGTGATCTATAGTTAATATCTGTGGTGGCAAGGTAGTATTTTCCTTGCCACTATCTAATAATTTATTTTGTACAAAATGATATTGCTATTATTCGAGATTTGGAATATAATGTGCTATAGATAAGCGCAAGGAATCAGGAGGTTTATTATGGAATTTATGTCTGCAAGAGAGGCTGCTGATAAATGGGGAATTTCCCAAAGACGAGTAGCGGTTTTGTGTTCTGAACAGAGAATTGCCGAAGCAACTATGGTGGGCAATATGTGGATTATACCGATTACTGCAAAAAAACCAATAGATGCAAGAAGTACAAGATATAATAAAAGTGAAGAAAAAGTAGTTAAGCCATTTTTGAAATGGGCGGGCGGCAAGGGTCAGCTTCTCAAAGAAATTGAACGCTATTATCCTTTTGATGAGAAGAGTATTACTAAATATGCGGAGCCGTTTATCGGTGGTGGAGCAGTTTTGTTCGATATTCTTAGTAAATATGATTTAAGAGAGGTTTATATTAGTGATATAAATGCCGAACTTATTAACACTTACCGCATTATTCGTGATGACATTGATGAACTTATTGAGATGCTTTATATAATGCAGAATACTTTTGTACCATTAGATACAGATAAACGTAAAATATATTATATGCAGAAACGAGAACGTTTTAATGATTTAAAGGTAAATGGAAATGAAGACATTAATATAGAAAAGGCAGCATTAATGATCTTTCTGAATAAAACCTGTTTTAATGGGTTGTTCCGAGTAAATAAAAAAGGAATGTTTAATGTGCCTATGGGTTCGTATAAAAATCCGATGATCTGTGACGAGAAAAATCTTCGTGCAGTGTCTGAAAAATTGCAGAAGGTTGATATTGTTTGTGGTGATTACAGAAAGTCATCGGAATTTATTGATGAAAATACATTTGTGTACTTTGATCCACCATACAGACCTATTACTGATACAGCAAGTTTTACTGCATATACAGAGAATTTATTTAATGATGAAGAACAGATTGAACTTGCAAAATTTGTTGATAATATGCATAGAAAAGGGGCAAAGATTGTTATCAGTAATTCAGATCCAAAAAATTCAAATACAGAGGATGATTTCTTTGATAATATTTACTCTGCTCATAAAATCAGAAGAGTTGAAGCAACTCGAATGATTAACTGTAATAGCGAAGCAAGAGGGAAAATTAAAGAATTACTTATTTCTAATTTCTAAGGAGCTAACTATATAAAAATCAAGTAGTTTTTTAGAAAAAATGAATTTTAGTTATCAAAACTATGTACCTTGAAA
>CAKRUL010000060.1 GCA_934403665.1 uncultured Clostridia bacterium
GAGCAAATGTAGAAATTGCCGAGCAGGTGGGAGAGGACAATATTTTCCTCTTTGGTTTGAAAGCAGACGAGGTCGAGGCTCTTTGGAAAAAAGGATACCAGCCGCTTCAATATGTACAAAACAATCCTGCACTGAAGGAAGTTTTGGATATGCTGATGTCAGACCGGCTGGGTGTGCGGTTTGACGATATCGCAAAATCTCTGCTCACAAATACCTTCGGAGCGGCAGATGCCTATATGACACTGGCAGACTTTGACGCATACGCCAAGGCACAGCAAAAAGTGGAAGAAACTTACCGGGATAAACGGAAATTTACCAACATGTCTCTGATGAACATTGCAAAGGCCGGAATTTTCTCCGCTGACCGCGCCGTCAAAGAATACTGTGATAGGATCTGGAATTTATGAGAATTCTATACAACAGCTGGAAAAGGGCGTTTAAAACGCCCTTTGGTTCTGTTTGTCCAAAAGAGCCGTGCCATATCGAAATCAGAGTGCCGAGACGCTGTGCGGCAATGAATGTCTCCCTGCTTCTGGAGCCGGACGGTGCTCCGCCCCGAAAGCTTCCGATGGCATGGACTGATTTGGATGAGGAAGGCTATGATCGCTATTGCGTCACCTTTTCCCTTTCCGAGTGCGGTCTTTTCTTTTATTATTTTGAAATAGAAGAACCGAATAACCGCTATTTCGTATACCGCCGTCATAAGACGGAAACCAGTCTCTGCGAAGGGGAAAAATGGCAGATCACCTGCTTTTCCAAAGACTATCATCCACCCAAGGGCTTGGCAGGCTCTGTCATGTATCAAATCTTTCCCGATCGTTTCTATCATGAAACCTTGTGCGATACTACAGAGAAACTGCGTCCCTTTTCCATTCATGAAAATTCCTCGGAGATTCCCTGCTATCTGCCGGATGAAAATGGAATCATTCAAAACAACGACTTCTACGGCGGAAATTTGGACGGAATCCGAAAAAAAATTCCTTATCTGAAGAAACTGGGAATTGATATTCTGTATCTCAATCCTGTTTTTATGGCATATTCCAACCACCGTTATGATACGGCAGATTATCTCCGCATCGATCCTTTGCTGGGAACGGAAGAAGATTTCAAAAAGCTTTGCCGCGAGGCACACCGAAACAACATGAAAGTGATTTTAGACGGTGTGTTCTCCCACACCGGAAGCAACAGTGTCTATTTTGACAAGGAAAATATTTTCGGAAACGGCGCCTATCATCACCCGAACTCCCCTTACCGGGATTGGTTTGACTTTCAGGAGTATCCGGAAAAATACACAAGCTGGTGGGGCATTGAGACCCTTCCCTGCGTCAAGGAGGAGAACCCCGGTTATCTGGATTTTGTGATTCGCAACCAAGACAGCGTCATTGCCCACTGGCTGAAATGCGGTGCGGACGGATTTCGGCTGGATGTGGCAGACGAGCTGCCCGACGGTTTTATTCAGACTCTGACGCAAAGCGCAAAAAAATGGAACCCGGAAGCCATCATCATCGGCGAGGTTTGGGAGGATGCCTCCAACAAAATCAGTTACGGAAAGCGAAGAACCTATTTTTCCAGTCCTGCCGGCGTGGAACTGGATTCTGTGATGAACTATCCCTTCCGGGATGCAATCATCCGTATTGTCACCGGGCAGGAAAGCTTGGATGATTTCCGCAATCAAATTTTATCGATTGCCGAAAACTATCCCCGTCCCATTCTGCACGGTCTGATGAACAGCCTTTCCACCCATGACACTCCGCGGATCCTCAGTCTTTTGGGGCACGATGCTTCCTCTATGACAAAAGAAGAAAAAGCCGCTTACCGTCTGGACAAAAACAGCCTTTCGCTCGCGGTGAAACGTGTAAAGGCCGCTGTTTTTCTGCAGTTTTTTCTTCCCGGCGTTCCCTGTATCTATTACGGAGACGAAGCGGGAATGGAAGGCTTTGAAGATCCCTTCAACCGCGGTTATTTTCTGTGGAATGCAGTGCGTTCCGAGTTCACCGCCTTTTATCGGGACATGATTCGCCTGCATCGCCGCCTTCCTCCGCAGGCAGAGATTCACTTCCCGGAAGAAAATCAAAATTTGTGTATCCTCTTTGATCGTGAAACCTACACAGTGGTCTGTAATCCAAAAAACAGCGACTGCTCTGTCCGTCTTCCGAAACTCCACCCCATCCATCTGCAGGATGCGGAAGAAAAAGACGGCATGCTTTGCTTGCATCCGTATGGCTTTGCCTTGCTGAAACGCCCGTAACACAAGGGAACAGAAAATCATTTTGTTATTGCTATTTTATTGAAAAACAGGTATAATAACAATATACATTTGTTTTCAAAAAAACAAAGAGATTTTCCGTTTTTATTGTCGCAAAAGGAGCCGGTAATGAAAAAATTTTTGAAAATACTGATGATATTCACCGTGTTTACGATTGTTGCCATAACCGCTTTGACAATCTGGAAGGGAGACACGATTATCGCAGCCTTTCACTCGCTGCAATATCAAAATTATACAAAGGAAGAACTGAACCAAAAAATCCAAGAAAACGATCAAAAACTGAAAGAAGAAATTGCAGAATACACCGGGGGCGCCCCCCTTCGCGATCTTTCGGAAGAAGAGCATGCACAGGTTGAACGGGGCGAAACCACCTATGAAGAAGTCTATGAAAAAATCCTGCAGGAAATTCATCAGCAAGAGCAAGCACAGCCGGAGAAACCTGCGGACTCGCAGCCACAGCAAAACGATGTGAAACCTGTTGTCCCCGTTTCTCCGACAAAAGCCATCACCGATAAATACATCGCTAAAATGTACGGTTTAAAAAGCAAATACATCGGTCAGCTGGATGCCTGTATTGCACAGGCCATCTCAGAATACAAAGCTCTGCCCGGTGAAGAACATACCAACGCCGCCAAACGCTCCATTATATCCAAATATGTGGGACGCATGGCAGGTCTGGAAAGTGCATGTGACGCAGAGGTCAACAGCGTTCTTTCTTCTATGGAAAAAGAATTGAAGGAAATCGGCGCCGACACCTCTATCATCCAAACCGTACGGAGTGCCTATGCAAATGAAAAAAGCATGAAAATTGCTTATTATATGGCAACTTACGGTTAATACCTTACAAGACTGACTGTCCGAAAAGGCGGATATTCGCAAGTGCCGGACAATGGAGAGCGGCTTTCACATTTCCAAAAGAATTACATATATTGATGATGGAACGGGCGGAATACGATTCCGTCCGTTTTGAATCTCATTTTGGAGTGAGCCGAATGTCTTACTATGATAACAGCCTCTATCGCATGAATATCTATAACTGCATGAGCGGCGAAGCCGTTCTGGTCAATACGCAGGAGGATGCTCCGCAAACAGTAGAACAAAACTGTGTCACGCGTTGCTGTGGAAACTGCCGTTTCACCCACTGTGAAACCAGCACAGCCGCCAATACGTCGGAACAGGACACCTTTCGTCCTACCCCAACCTGCTCGGCTGTGAATCAGCTGAATTTAGACAGCAATCAGGATCATCGGCGCTGTAACCGGTGCTGCAATCGCTGCTGTAACCGGTGCTGTTGCAGACGCAGTTGGTTTTTCTGACAACAAACATATGAAGGAATCAAAGGGGCGGCAGCAAAATGAATTCGTTTTGCTGCCGCCCCTTTTGCACGGAAGAAATGCCGTGTTCAATAACAGTATTCCACCACAATCCGGACGAAAACGTCATTACAAGTAATCGTCCAAGATTGCTTCACTGTTTGTAAAGCCGGCCGCTTCTGCCTCTTTCTCGGAAAGCTTTCCGTCCTGAATCAAACGATCCAGCAAGGTAAGCCCATCGCTCCCCTTTGCCGACATTGCACAATAAGAAACCCGTACCATATAATCTCTGGAAAACACAGCTCTTTTTTCAATCGCCTTTAACTCCGTGCTGGACATCAAACCGTTTTCTGCCGCAGCGATATATGCATTTTCCTGATTTGCCAAGTCATAACCAAGCGAACGCAGAATCAGTGTGATATATTCCGCACCGGTCATCTTGTCATCCGGTGAAAAAGTGTCCGTTCCCGTTCCTTTTGTGATTCCGTTTTCAAAGCAATAACCGACATACGGCTCTGCCCAATCCGGCACATCGGAAAAACTGCTTTTTGAAACCGAGGAAAGAGCCTCCTGCTCTTTTCCTAACAACCGCACCAGCATCGTTGCTCCCTCTGCCCGGGTAAATGCCTTTTCCAGTTCAAATCCTTGCTCTGTTCCCTGAAACAAACCAATCTGATGCAAAGCCTCCGCTTCTTTCTGATAGGAAAGTGCAGCTTGTGCCGTCACACACAATATCAATATCATCAAAACGACAAAACAGCTTTTTTCATCAAAGGGTCACCCCCAATTCCTCTGCAACCTCTTTCCAATTGTCCGGATAAACCGACCGCAGGAAAAAGGTCAAAAAGCCGCCTTTATAGTCTATTTCTCCCACCGGTACACTGCATTGGGAACCGCCGAAATCCAGCATTAAATCCTTCAGCACCGTTTTCAGATGGTCATTGTATCGAAAGGTGATGCTGATATCATTGACAGCGCCCTCATCACCATATACCATCAGGTCATTCCGCATCTTATAAATAGGTCGGAAGCTCATGTATATACTGCTGTCATCCTTGAGATGTGTCGACGTGCTCTCCACGGCAGGATTCGGCGGAATTACCTCCATGTCCCCATCCTGGAACCACTGTGTTCCCTTATTGCCGCTCACTTTCAGAAGAACAATCCCCAAAGGAAGAGGCTTTCCGTCCTTTTCGCGCTTCAGGCTCAGAAAAGTGACATTTAAATTGCCGTGTGTAGACAGGCGGCGCGCCAGAGGGGACATCTTATCCTTTACCTGAAAGGAAGCTGCCACCTCAATCTGATAATCATAGGTGCTGTCGAAAAAATCTCCCTTCAAAAATTTGACCGTCCGGATTGTTCCGTTATCGTCCTTGTATTTTCCGAACAGCTTCACAGATTTTTCTGGGTCTGCCCATGCCTCCTCATATTCCTTCGCTCTGCGCGCTGCTTCCTCTCTCGCCTTATAGTATTCGTCAGAGCCTACCGTAGGTTGATAAACCGGTGCGGTCTCGCCGTCTTCGTCAAAAAGATTCATATATCCGCTCGGTTCTTTTTCTTCATAAGTATCCCAAATAGGGGTCACGATACTCGTTTCACGAGCATCCCTACTCTGGTGATCGTCCGCCATATACATTTCGATCTCTTTGACCCCATATGTGATCGTCATATTCAATCTCAAAAGAGTGTAAATGTAGTAATCCAAATTTTTTTGGTATTCCTCGCTTTCTTGATGAAAACCGTAATCATAATATGTATTCTCTTCCAAATTACTCTCGCACCTAATCACATAATGTCCGTTGGATCCAAAATTATCACTGGAAAGAAACTCTGCCTGCAGCCTCACCTGTTCTTTTCCTTTTAATGTTACATACACATCAAGACCAAATACAGCAACGCCTGACAGATTCCCAAAGGAATCTTTTTTCAACAGAGTTCTGCGTTCTACTGCCACATCCAAATGTCCGTTATCTGATATATCATAAACCCAAGTATTCCTCCAGTCGTCAGGAAGTTTCACTTCAAAATAACATCCGCAATCCAATCTATTATATGGAACATCCCTTTTTTGCCGTACCAAAAAAATATCCGAATCAAACACAGCGGCAGAAACAGGCACTATATTAAGCATCATAAACATAATCAATAGCAGAGATAAGTATTTTTTCATCTTTCGTCTCCTTTTCTCATATATTTGATTTCTTCTCACGCCGGATTCATCCTCTTCTTCATAGCCCAATGGAATCACCTCCCTGTATTGTAAATATATTAAAACATAAGTTGTTCCAAATTTCACCTGTTATTTTTTGATATTTTGTGTCGAAAAAAACGACACTGGAAGCATAAAAAAAGAAACCCATGTTTTCATGAGTTCCTTTTTGACAAAAACACTGTCTGTTTCCGAGAATGCGACTATCTTCCGATCACCACGACCCGGACTCTTCCGCCGTTTTTTTCCGCCTTGTCGTAATAAGCGTAAATGGATTTTCCGGTCACCTGAACCGCTTCGCTCAGCGGCATCATCATATACTTGAGATAACTGTCCACCTGATAGACCACCGCGTCAGAAGCAAGCTTCAGCCGTTGTCCGTCGGTTGTCTCCACATAGGTTTCGGTCAGCCTGCGTATGGTGCCTTTCACGCCGGAGATATTCGTCATGCTCTCCACTTTTTCACCGTTCCGTATCAATTTTGCCGCTTCCCCTGCCTGGATCGAATACGCAGTATTTGCGGTATTCAGTGTGGTGGAAACACCGCCGATATCATAGGCATAACTTCCGCTGACGGAATTCCCCGACAGATTGCTTTTTGCATATGTAATCATGCCATACTCATACATATCGCCGGTAACATCCTTCAGAATCATGGACACAATTCTTCCCTGTGCATCCTTTTCCGCATACAGCACAGAGGAAGCGTTTAAAACCACCTGATCCAGTCTCTGCGGAAACACAGTGGTATAAACCGAAACGGCAGAGCTGTCCGTTGTGCTGACATCTAAAATACTGACATTACCGGCAAGGGGAAAATTTCCGATTTTCATCCCCTCTGCATCCACTGTGCCGGAAATCGATGTGAGATTCTCCAGCTTACTCACGGTTGCCGTTCCGTTCTGATACACCGCTTTCACCACCTGATTCCGATAGCCGGAATAATCGGTTTTGGTCACCAGTTCGTAAGCAGAGCCGTCCGGCGTCACCAAGCGGATATAATTTGAGGAATACGACTCTCCATTGCTGTTGGTGAAGCTCTTCTTTCCGCTGTCGGTCATATAGCCGTAAATATCCTTATTCAGCACGGAGGGAGAAACCACATCTGCAATCTGTCCGGTTTTGCCGATGAGAAGCGTCACCGTGTCGCCGTATTTGAAGCTTCCGTTGGAGGAAAGCGCATTGAAGGCAGACACCCCTTCCAGCTCATAGGTCACGCCAGAAACCACTACACCGGTTGGCAAATCTTTGTTCGGCGTTGCCTTTTCATAGATGCCGGTGATCTTTTTGGAATATGCCAGAACCATATTCAGATCTTTGGCATAGTAAACAATATCATAAGGCTGGATTTCGCTTAAGGAAGATTTTTCTCCGTCTCTCGTCACGGTCGGAGACGAATCGCGGAAAGAATCTGCCCAGCTGTCCCCTTTGACCGTGACAGGTCCCATGACATTTCCGTCCTCAATGCTGACATATTCGATCTCGCCGTTTTCATCCCGGCGCACATAGATGATGTCCCCGAGAGAAAGAGATGCCTTCAGCGCACCAAACGTCGATTTCTGATTTTCTTTGTAAGCGGTGTCACTGTCCAGAATATTGAGTTCGCTCA
>CAKRUL010000061.1 GCA_934403665.1 uncultured Clostridia bacterium
GCTCAGCCCTTCGATTTCGAAGTCAAACGTCATAATATCGCCTCAATCATGATAACTTTGTGTTTCGTGTATGCCTCAATGGACGTGATTTTATACTCCGGTTTTTGACAGCCGGTCAAAGAAACAGTCATGTTTTTGTCTATTTCCGCATCCATATCACACATAAGGGAAAGAATGTTATTCACCCTTTCCCCATATATTTCAGATGTGATTTGGTTTTTTGACGGCTGAACATTACACACAATAGAATGAGAGTATACTTCTCTTGCCTTCTGCCCTGGATAATAATCCGGCGCATTTTTGTCAGCCTCTTTTTTCTCAAAGAGATATACAGTTCTGAGATATTTCCTAAGCATTACGAAAACCTCCGAAACCGATAGAGTTCTTGTTTCATGTTTTCGTTAATCAGATCATCAAACTGCGTGCTTTGTCCGCCTTCCGAAAATGACTTTGCCTCTTCTCTGCCAAGCCGATTATAAATTTTGATAGCAATTTCAAGCTGCATGTCTTTGAGTTCGTCCGGAAGCTCCTCTATATGGCAAAAATTAAGAATCTTTCCTTTTGCCATGCTCAGAATTTCGTCAACAAAATCATAGTTCTCGTTTTTTCCGGTAAACATCCGAAATTTATCGCGAAGCTCCACAGAATCACCTTCTATTCTTTCTCAGACTTCTCGTCCGCCTCTTTCTCGGGCTTCCTGCCTGTCTTTTTCTCGGGTTCGACACGAAAACCTTCTCTTCCGGAAAACCATTGAGCCGCAAGACCGTCCTCTGTTTCCGCCTTTCCGTTCACAAAATGCACACCCGCTATTTCACGGGTGTACTCTTCATGAGGTGCAGTGATTTTATATTTCATGATGTGCCTCCTTAGGATACTTTAAAGTTTCTGAGTACGCCTGCCGCTCTTGTTTTCTTTAAGACAACGGCGGCAACCATTTCCACGTCACCGTCTTTTACAGCACCGGCCGTAGAAAAATCCGGTAAAGTGGTGTTGATGATGTTGCCTCCAGAAGGAGAAACTGCGTGGAATCCGTCAAGTGCAAACCTTGCGGCGTACAAGTCTGTCAATCCGGTTACGGTTGTTTCGCTTCCGGAAGCCCCGTATTTTCTGGATACGATCTGGACAACAGGAACAGTGGTTGTGCCGTTATAATAATACTGCAGATCCTGGAATGGGATTCCGTCATATGCATATACCTTTCTTCCGAATGCGTCCTCTGTCTGTGTCAGATAACCCGCTCTTCTGGCGCACGCCTGTAGTTTTGTGATAAGTTTTGTATTTCCCATCAGCATGTCCGGCTTGCCGTCCATCTCAGCAAGAAAAGCATCCAGCGTATCCAAAACAGTTTTATAGTTACTGTCAATCGCCGAAGCAGTGGACAAATCAATGGCTCCGGATGCGTCCTTGTTCATTTCTGTGGAACTCCCGGCTACCATAACATCGAGGCCATCAAAGCCCTTGATTGCCTTATCTCCGTTAATAACCGCATTGTGAAATGTGTTGATGGTTGCCTTGATTTTCTCCTGAAGCTGGAAGTTTGTTTCATCAATCTGTGCATTGGATGTTCTCGCAAGCACACGATCGATCGAGAATTTTCCACCGAAGATTTTCAGAGCAACGGTTTTTGTTTCTCTGTCTGCTTCCTTCCCGGTGTATTCTGCATTAATCTCGCGGAAATCGGCAGTGGAGGGGGTTTTAAGTCTGGTATATCCATACACCAGTGTAGACCCTCCTGTGCCTGGGGAAACAGAATCGTCAAAAGTGAGTTTATCCATAAGCAGAGAACCCCTTCTGAATTCATCAATAACCATCTGGTCAATGTGGTTTGCCATACCTACCTTTGCCTGTGCTAAAGTTACTGCCATATAAAATCATCCTTTCTTTTTATACATTGTTTTGCATTTTTTCCGCAATTGCGCTTCGTAAATCTGATACGGTGTCAGGGTCTTTTCCGTCTGCCGGTTTATAGCTTGGCTTTTGAAACAAAAAACCAAAATCTTTCTTTACCGTTTCAAGCTGTTCGGATAACCCGCTGACGCCGCCTTTCTCATCGATTGTTACATCGTCAAGATTTAATTTAACTTTCACCATATCAACATCGATCGCATTCGCTTTTAAAATTTCGCTTTCGATAGCAGCTGTTTTTTTGATGTCCGCTATCTGCTTTTCAAAGCTTTCCTTTGAGGTTTTGTTTTCTTCCTGCAGCTTTTCAATCTGCTTTTTTAAATTTTCGCTGTCCCCGGCATTTTTGCGGAGTTTTTCCAGCTGCCCGTCACGTTCTGAAATTTGTGCATTCAGCCCCTTGATTTCCTCCAGTTTGGCGTTGTACTCGCCTTTTGGAATTGCATGTTTCGGAAGCTCTTTTTGCACGTCTGCAAACACATCTTCCGAAACCTCAATCCCTTTGTTTTTCAATAACTCTTTCAGCCATTCCATTTTTGATACCTCCATAGATTTTTTATACAGGCTCTCCCTGTAAGGAGTTTCGTTGTTCTTTATGCCCTGCAACCTTTCAAAAAGGGCGTAAAAAAAGCGCTTACAAATGAATGCAAACGCTTTGATTATTAAATTTGGTATAAAAATATCGCCTACCAAAAGTAAGCGATGTTTATTCTATATCATATTTCTTTTTAATTGCTTGGATCTTTCTAAATGCCTGTTGAGTTAATTTTTTATTTTCGGATACCCCATTATCCATTCCAGGAATATCTTTATATTTATCGGCTATTTTTTTGCTCTCTTGGAAATACCATTCCATTACTTTTCTCGCTTTCTCTTCTGCTATTTCCTTTTTATTCTCCAATAGCCAACGCCTCCATTCTTTGCATTTTCTATGCTCATTTCATGTCGATAATCCTCCAGAGACATATTGAATATAGAATCTGCCGATTTATCGAGATATAAATTTACGGTGCTAAACGTATATTCATACTTTTCGTCTACACCTCGTAAAACAGGCAATTTATACTCTTTGAATAATTTATAATCTTCTTCACTAAATGAATATTCTGTCTCTGAAATTGGATGGTTATGTGTTACATATGCGCCTTTGAGTTTGTTTCCCAAATCATAATCAGGGAAAACTCTGTTTGAAGTCCCAAAGCATTGCCAAACTTCTCCATCCTTTGTTATAACAACAGCGTTCTCTATATCGCTTCTTGATATAATTTTTTCATATTGTTCAAGCTTTTTAACAGCTTTATTATAATCAACATTTTTTATTTTTTCAAGCAATTTTGGAGATTGATGTTTTGGAATCTCTGAATTTTCACCGTTTGCGGACAAGCCTCCGCTTCTGACAGTCTTTATCCACTCATTGTAATTCATATTTGCAGGGATAAGATAAGTTTTTCCGGTTACCGGGTCTCTGGCTCTGCGCTGTAATTTGTCCATAACCTGCTTGTTCATCGTTGAAATGGTGGTAGACCTGCACCACGGATGAAGCGGAGGGAGGTTTTCGCCCGGAACTGCCTTGTCCACATCAAATTCTTTTCCATCCATGTTCCGGCATACTTCCGATGTTTTGATATCCAGTGTTGCAAGAAACCGATATTTTTTGATACCGGTTTCTTTATAAGATTCGATTTCCGACATATTGGCGATATAGGTGCTCTCAGTCCGGACAAGCCGTCTCGCCTCGAATGCACCTACCTCGAATTGGTCTTGTATTTCTTTTGCGGTCTTATGATAGCTACGACCTGTCAAGAATCCGGTTAAAAGCTCCTGTTTCAGTTTTATGTTTAAATCCCTGCTGTTTGCCCATATTCGTTCGCTGTAATGCTTGTTGCTCCATGCGTTGTCTAATATCTCAGCTACCCTTATAATTGGCATGTTAGAAAACCGGAATCCGAAGCTTGTCCCCTTTTGAATATCAAACATCGTGCGGTTATAAGCTTCATATGCTGTGTCTATGTAGTGATTTCTTGTCTTGTTGAATTCCGTGTCAGCAAGCTCAGATATTTTTTTGTCGATATCCTCCTGCAACTGTTCAAATCGTTTTATCCGGAATGCATAAGCCGGAGAAGATAATATACTCATCATTTTATGACGGATAACAGGGTCTTTTATTTCCCGCACAACCGATTTTAAACGGTTTAGCTTGTCCTTGTCCGTAATAGCGTTTAAAAGCTCTCTTGCGGCTTTTTCGGATAATCCTGATTCGTGTTGAAAGGTAAGAAATATCTTTCTTGTCTCTTGACTTATGTACTCCGATGCGGAAATATAAGATTTTGCAATATCGTCAGCTATTTTATCCGCTTGTTTGTGGTATTCATACATGCGGAGTTCTGCACGCTGTTTCCAGTATTGATTACTCTTCATCTTCCTCACCGCCCGGAGGGTTATTGTTTACCATGCCGAACGACTGTTTTTTTGCCTTGTCGTTTTCCTTTTGCTCCTTTTCAATTTGCATCATTTCTTTGTCCGCATCCTCCACCCACGGATGATTTTTAACAACCGTAAGCCTGGAAATAACATCGATGCTCTGCTGTGCAATCTGTGCGGTTTCCAAATCGTTTTTGGTTGCGTTTCGCGTCCATGTCTGAATGATCTTTTTCGGTTCGGATAATCCTCGGAATCTGCAAATCGCTTTTATCAGTTCTGCATATCCACTGCGGAATTCGGCTTCCATCGCTCCGGCTTTCAGTTCCAAGAGACTATACATGAATTTCAGTGCTTCGCCGGACGTGTTCCCATATTTCTGCGGATCCGGATCAACTCCCATCCCGCTGACGAATATTTGTTTTTTTAACAGTTCCAGAAACGTTCCTCTTGCTTCGTATGGAATTTCGGCACGAATGGTTTCCACGCCTCCGTCTCCATCCACTTTTATTGTTTTCTTGAGTTTCAGATCACTCAAAAAATCATCCCGTTCAACGCCGCCATAGTTTTTTACAACAAAAATAACCTCTTGCACGTCATCAATATCATTTGCAAAGCCTGAAACCGTCCGATCATACACATCTATCTGGTCTTTGCACATAGACAAATCGGATGTTTTATAAGCATTATTAAAGAACGGAATAAACGGAACTGCTCCCATATTATGCAACATTGTTGTTCCTACTGATGGGAAACTGAAATTCACGTATGCACCGCTGGAGGCTTTCTCAAAAAATTTGACTTCTTTGTCATCCCAGTATTCGCACCGTTGCACTTCTTCGCCTTTGTCATTAAGTGTTACATATGCTCTCAATATTCCAATGATCTTGTTTTTCAAATCGCCCGACATCACAGGGATAACCTGCTTTGGATCTACCGCCGCATATTGGAAAGTGTTATCTTCTCCTTTCCAGTAATGCAGCCATCCAACCGTGTCATTGGACGCATCAACGGCAAGCTTGTTTGACACCTTCGGGAAATCGTCTCCCAAAGTATCGGCTATGATTTCATTCGCCGACTTGTCCCCAACATCAAATATCGGTGGGTACGTAAACAAATATGCACATTTTTGGTTCACAAGAAGTGAATGCCAGTTGTGCGAAATCCGGTTATCTGCCGTCCTTAATGGATTAGCTTCCTCCATCTGCGCATCCATATACAGATTGGCCGCTCCTGTATTTTTGATATCGTTTTTGTTCGCATAGTACCGTTCGGCGGTTTTCGCCGCCTCTATAAAGCTTCCATGCCCTATAATTAATCGGTTGATATAATTGCTGTTTACCATACGGAAACACCGCCTCCATTGAAATTCTCTGCTATACCGGTTGTTGCATCCGGTGCGTCATCGTGGGCGTTTTTGCCCTCTTTTTGATATTTCGTCATGTCTTTGTAATAATCCGGCCATCTCTCCCGCCAGTTAACCGGAAAATAGATATGATTCATCACCCACGTTGAATTGGAAAGAATTCTTGCAATCTTATTTTTACTCTGATGAAACCAATTCACCGTTGTTTTGTTGGAATCATATGTCTCATGGAGAATCCTTCTAATATTTCTTGCAAATCCTCTTCCGCCGTTATTGCTTTCTATTTTTGATACATTGACACCATATTCATACAGCCTTTTGGCGGTTTCCGGCTCGGTTATCTCCATTCCCTCTTTGGTGTAATACACATCGAGAATATAAGCCTCGTTGAGATACGCGCCGTATATGATGTTGCACAAATAGTCGCTTCCCTCGTCCGCCGTGTCGCAGTACGCAAATATGCCGGAAAACAACAGATTCCCTTCTTCGTCTTTTGGCAGCTTGTCATATGTCTTAAAAGAACTGTACAGCCGCCCTTTTAGATCAATAGGCTCCTGCTGATAGTTCGCACTGGCAATCTCTGCCCCCATCGCTTTGATCTTTTCCTCATATGTTTTGCGGGATAAGATTTCTTCGCAAAGCATTGTTCCGTCATCCTGTAACGCTTTCATCGTGATATGCCGCGCTTTTATGCCCTGTTCCGTGTAATGCTCTAAAGCCCGCCCCGCCAAATCATCCGAAGCCCATCTGGTCATGATAATAATGATTTTCCCGCCCTCTTCCAGACGAGATAGCATTGTATTTGTGAACCATTCCCAATGTTTTTCTTTGACATTCTCGTTGTTGGCCTCTTCGGCATTTTTGATTAAGTCATCAATGATCAGGAGCGTACACCCGAAACCTGTAGCTGTTCCGGTTGGAGATGTCGCCAGATAGTTGTTATATCCACTTTCCAAGCTCCAAAGGTTCATGGAGGCATCGCCTTTTTTGATTGAAACACCTGGGAATACATCTGAAAAGACCGGTTTATACGCATCTCCCTTGTGTTCCATGATGTCGTTTCGCACATTTTTGGAAAACATTGTGGACAGGGTTTCGTTATATGAGCCTGTCATAACCTTTTGATTTTTGTCTTTGCCAAGCACCCATTCTACAAAGAGCCCTGCTGTTCTTGATTTTCCATGTCTCGGAGGCTCGTTGATTATCAAGACTTTATCCTCTGAGAAAAAGAAGTCTTGAAATTCATCGCACAAGTCAACTAAAAACTTTCTTTTCGGTTTATAAAAATCCGGCGCCTTTAAATTGCAATAAAAAAAGAACTCACGTCTTGCAAGTTCTAATTTTGCCCTCAATTGTATTTCTTCTTTATTCATTGTTTATCAGCTTCTTCAACTCTTCGGTTGTTAATCCCGAAAATGGATCTTTTACTTCAAGTACTCCTTTGATTGGTTCGTCTTCTCCGATTAAATTACGAATCTCCTTGAACGCCGCCACATCACCCATCAAAGCTTTTTTAAATAACGCTACGGTGAGTAAAGCGCGGTTATCTATATCTTCAACATCAAGTCCCATATTGACAAGACTGTTGAATTTTTTCGTGTCGCTGACCTGCATATCTAAGAGATTTACCATGCACTCTTTTAAG
>CAKRUL010000062.1 GCA_934403665.1 uncultured Clostridia bacterium
CCTGTAATGACCCTGACCGTCTGGGATAACATCCGACAGAACTCTTCTCTGTTGCACTTTTCCTCCCACATACCTCTCAAATCTGCAGGAACGATGTTATAAGTTTCAACAGCTGCATCCACAGCGTTTTTTGCCCAGGGAGAACATTTTTCCCGATATTCCGGCAGCCTCATGATTCCGTATTTTCCATTTTTGGAGACGATAAAAGTATAGTTATCCGCGCAGATATCGGATCTGGGGCGAACTCCGTTATTTCCCAATATTACATCAAAAGTTCCGAAGGGAATCACAATGTCGCCGTCAAAAGTTCTCACTTGCCTGCCCGGCTCGCCCGATTCAACAAAATATTGTTCGTTGGGCAGCGCCCAAAGACTGTGTTCACCTTGGCTGATCAGCCTGCCTCTGTTGGAATACAGGTAATATATATCGTCTTTTTCCATGTGCAGAGTCACAAAACTTGCATATCTGCCGCTATTTCGAAGATTTACCTCCTCTGAATTTTCGCAGGGGATCTGCAGAATCATTTGATTTTCGCCATTGTAAACAACTGTCGACGAACCGTCAAACAGACTCTTAAATCCGGGAGGATCCGTCTCATACAGCTCGCCGAAATAAAACTCGTCTCCATACCCGATATCTTTGATGATTTTCTTTGTATTTAGGCTGTAGAGCACACGGTCACCGTACCAAGCTCCTGGGCGAAGACATACCCCTTCCTTTAGCGCCATGCAGTGATCACCGTTAACGGATACCACCGTATATTTACATGGTACGAGACATTCTCCTCTTTCCGAATATACACCCCAGCCACCGCTCCGCTTGACCATAACGATACTTGGGTTGCGATATGCAAATCTGATTTCCTGTTCGTCCTGCAGAATGCATTCGCCGTTCATGCTGTAGAGAGAATAACGCCGGGTTTCCCAATCTCCTGTTTGGGTAATGTACGAATTCCGATTCACATTTACAATCTCAGAATCCTGAAACGGCACAACCATCTGATATGCAGGCTTGGAATCTGCCGCAAAGCTCAGATTTGAGAACAGTGTAATAAAAACACAAAGAATAACGATTTTTCTCATGGATTATTACCTCCGTTTTGTGTTTGATTTTTTCAACCGTCCCATCCGCATCCACCGTTAACACTTACAGTTTATATTGCCTGTATATGAAATACAACGCAGATACGGAAACTTAACAAAACTTTAATTTGAGATAGAGATTACAGTCGAATGCATTTCCCCCCCTAGTTGCAATTTCCACATACAAAAAGCGGCCGAAAACACTCAGCCGCTCCGGCATGCCGTTTTTTTATTTATTTGTTTTCTTTCTCCATTTGTACACGATAGATCATTCTCTTGAGCCGTTTCGATTTTCAGCCAGTGTGCCATTAACTACCTGATTATTTTTGCAATGAATGTAAAAATGTCTCTGGAAAATATAATACTGTCCATTTTGACGCAGAACAGATGTCTCAAATAGCACCTTCGACTATTATTGATTTCATGGATACTCTTTTAGAATGGACCGATATTCTACATAATTTAACAGAGAGCCAACGAAAGATTCTTTTGTTGGAATATATATCCGGGTATTCAAATGCGGAAATTGCGAGAAAATTAGGAGTCACAAGACAAGCTGTTTTTAGATGTAAAAAACGGGCTATGAAAAAAATAAAAAAAGAACTTTATCCATAATACAAATATAGAGAATTTTAAAACAAAACAAGGGTTCTAATAACAAAATTAAGATACTAGATTTGACTCTATCCAGTTTTTAGAAGGAGGCATTCTTATGAATAATGAGCTATTACAATTAGCTGCTACGCAAGGCATTTGGGCCGTGCTCTTCGTTATACTACTCTACTACATACTTAAAAATCAGGCGAATAGAGATTTACGGCAAGAAGAAAGAGAAAAAAAATACCAGGAATTGTTACAAGGGCTGGTTGATAAATTTGATATTATAAGGGATATTCAGGATAATGTTACTACAATTAAAAACAAAATGAACAAAACAAAATAGTAGCCTGAAATTTTCTATATTCTTAAGCAAAAAGACATTCGGTTGTGTAATGTTATCCGATATGGCTTTTGCCTTCTTGATGAGATTTATATAGTCGCTTAATGCTGCCGAGGACGGGAATACAGAGAACCTTGGACTCCCATAGGTTCTGAAATGTGCGAGAAAATATGTTTTCACAAGAGAAAATCAAAACAGCTTTAAAACTTATCATCAATGTGGATTGGTGATAAAAAAGATCCGCACCCCCGTCCTCATTTTGTCCGCACCCCCGCCTCCCTCAATTATACATCATCTGCCGGAAACAGTCTTGATCTTATTGTATACCCTTTTACAAACATTATCATTGAAAACAATTTTACATTCGTATAATTTTTTTCACAACGGGCAATCTTGATACGATATAACAACAGATAAACGAGACGAAGCAAACCGACCAAAATCCCCCCATGATATATAAAAACGGCGCCCCGTTGTATGACACAGCTTTGTTGAATGCGGTTAAAATCATGGGGTGTAAAATGTATACTCCAAAGCTTAATTTCGATAATAAAATGATTACGTTTTTTACTTTACCGCGGTTTATATCTTGTAATTGATTTATTAGGTAAAAAACTCCCACTGCATATATGAAAATAAATATGTTCATATTAGAATATCCGTTTTTGTAATCTCCGGTGAATTGAACATATAAAATTGTAACCAGAACAGATACGACTCCGGCAATGCAAGTTCCCCACTTTTTCCATTTTTGATCAAATCCAATGTGCGCTATATACCATCCGGTCAAATAATATGTCGTAAATCCGCAAAAGAAATCCAAATAAAACCGATCCGCAAACGCACTCAAATAACCGGCCGGCTCCCAGATCAGGGACAGCCCCTGTATCACCGGCATCGTAAATTGTACAGGCAAAGATATGCCGATAAACAACAAAACCATGTTTTTATTTGCTCTGCAGACAAACGTCCGCAGAAAAGGCGTAATAAGATATAACCCGATTGCCATGTACAAATACCACATATGATAGTGACCGTTAACAAATGAACGGACAACATCCTTAACAGGAAACGCCTCCCCTTTCATAAGCGGTGGAATAGCGCTGTACACAACAGCATAAACGGCCGACCAGACAATCAGCAAAAAAACGATATTCTTAATATTTTTTCCAAACAATTTTCGGACGGAAACATCCTTATTTTCGTCCAGCATCAAGGCACCGGATACCATCACAAACAACGGAACGCCCACTCGTGAAATGCTGTCAAAAATATTTCCCAGAGTAAATCCCGATATTGTTCCGCTTCCGGTTACAAAAATGGCGCTTATATGCGTCATAATAACCGCTGATACGGCAAGAATTCTTGCAATGTCCAACGACAGAACACGCTCATTTGTACTTTTCTCACACAATAAATCGTCTTTTTTCAAATTTTCCACCATCTGCTGATACATTGATCTGCCAAATCTTTTCCGGACAACTTATCTCTCTGAATAAAACAAAGGATCCAGATGCAGCATAACTTCTTTCATCTATTCTCCCATATCTATTAGATGACATCAATAGTTTTTTTAAATTGCGTTTCAACCATTCAGGAATTAATAGTTATCCATTGTGCACTCTTTCATTTCCCTTTAAAAGAAATATTATCAAAAGGTTTACATCTATAAGTTAAATCCGTGCTTATAGTTAAATCTTTAATCGGAGGTGGTTCAAATGAACAAATAATAAAACCCAAAGGATTCCCATATACATTTTCTCTAATATGTCGGATATTCCTCATTTCTCACATAGAACTTCCGCACAATTACACTTTTAACAAATTTTTCTCAAAGAAAAGAGTAGTGAGCAAATGAAAAATTTCCATATCATCATATAGAGACACTATATGCCGAATTTTCTATCAATTAAACTAGTACAAGCTTATTTGGTTTTTGAAAGGAGATCCTAATTATGAGCACGTTAAAATTTAACAGTAAGAGCCCCTATCTGATTTACAGCAACTATCCCGAACAAATTCAAGGAATCGGCACGAACGACCACTATACGACTGAAGCAACAATCAACGCAAATCAGGAGTACACTGTCTTTCTCTATCATTTTAATGTTTCCAGCGTTAAACAGCGTATTGGAGTCGCGATTAAAAATACCGGCAGTTCTCCGTTGACCGTAACCTATCTGGGCGGAGGCATTTTAACGGGCAACGGCGCATTTGACAACTGCGCGACGTTAGCACATTACTGTGTTAACAATGCAGCCGGCACATCATGCAGAGCTGTCAGCAATCTGGCTGCTAACACTGCAGCATTTATGGCTTACAATGATTCTTCCAGCGGACAATATACCGTGGCAAAGATTCGCTTCAAAACAAACTGTACAGCTAAAGTCCGCGTTTTCCATGGAGGAACAAACACTGCTATCAGTAATATAACACCTGCCAAAGTATTTACGATGACACAGGATGTTGGGAGCTCTCTTACCGGTGAATCTTCCCGAACATCGGCTTCTCGAATTGATTTAGAAAAAGAAGCCACCGTTGGAGTTGATGACAACAATAACCCCATTACTAATTTCAATTTATTTGAACATCCTGTAGACGATAATGAAAATGAATACCAGGATCTTACAAATTGCGAAAGCCATAATCCCTACAGTTCAACAATAGTATGTGGAAATTTTGAACAGATCTATACGTTGACAATGATTGGAAAGAAGAACAAAACACTCCGCTTGACCCCAAACACCTATCCTGCCCAGTTGATTACTTACACAAGTACGACCGGAAGCTGGACAAAGCAGCCTAAACTTACCTCCGGATATTTTACAATTCCGATTCAAAGCAATACAGAAACAGTAAAAATCATTTTAACAGGGGGAAATTCGGGAAATTACTCCTGTACACTTGTCTGATCTCTGAAAAAGCGAAAGATATCACATAAATCAGATAAGTTTCCGAATCCTCAACAGAGTATCCGTATATAGATTTACTCTCAAACAAGTAACGGAACTATATATACCTTCCCGGTTCCCATAACTTTTTCCATTCATTATCCTCATTTCTCAGCGAAAAGAGCCCTGTGTGCAGACCCGCAGGGCTCTTTTAGCTGAAATGGTCGATAATATAAAAACCATCCCCGCGTCAAACGCGGGGTTGTTCATTTTAACGGGCATAGCCCTTGTTCCTCGCGGACGTGTCGAACACGTAAGCGATCTGCCACCTGCGTGTGACTTTACTTACGTTTTTTACTCTTGAAAGGATTTGCCTCCGGCATACTTAATTGTTCACCAAGTTTATCCTCTTCCAACTGATGCTTGATATACTCCGCAATTCGGGCAGTGTTCTTGCCTACTGTATCTACATAATATCCTTTGCACCAAAATTCTCTATTTCTATATTTGTACTTCAACTCCCCGAATTGCTCATAGATCATCGTTGCACTTTTGCCTTTGAGATATCCTACAAATGCTGAAACCTTAGAATTATACCTATTTCCCTCTTTTTTCTCCGTAGAAAACTTGCCTTCTGTATTTCGGCGCGAATACAATGTGATATTTGCAATTCCATTTTGAATGCGCTAAACTATGAATGTCATTAAGACCCATGTTAATCCTCCTTCTTATACTTAATGCAGTTGGCAGACCGCATTTTGATTTTAAGAATTGGAGGATTTCTGGTCAAATGCATAGCATTCACGGAACCCCGCGTCTAACGCGGGGTTTTCTTATAACAAAAAGACTGCTTGGCATTGCGCCTTGCAGTCTATTTATCTCTGTATTCAATTCGTTCGGTCGCATGGCAAGCGACATTATTCCAGCGATGAGAACAGCTCCCCGTCAATGCTTAGAACGTCATCCATTGGAATCTTCGTGCCATCCTGCATGGTAATCCGGCGCTCAAAATCATCGACCTTTTTGACCGCGCCGGTTGCTGTTAGGTATTTGCCGCCAGCCTTCCGCTCATCGGGCTGGAAGTAGGCAATGGTGACTTCCGGCGCTTCATCAAGGGCTTCCATGAGAAGCTGATACTTCATGTCCAATGCAGTCAGAGCTTCCTCGTCAAGCTCAATCCTTTCGTCGATCAGACGCCCGATTTCCTTGATGGCGGACTCATATCCGGTGAGTGCTGCGAAGGGCGCGAACTGCGCTGCTCGATCTGACATCGGCATCTGCGGTCGCGTCTTGGAGACGTGGTGAGGGAGTCCCATAATCTCATCATATTTGCATTTCATGTGCATCCCGCATCTCCTTTCACAGATAGGGGGAAAGACGTTCTTTTACTTCAAACCTGAGAACTACCAGTCAAGCGAAATGTTCTCAAGCAAAGTAATGTCCTTTGGCAATTCGTCAGCAACCTCAATAAAGTCCCCTATCCATTCTCCGGGTTTATAGCCTCTTCCGTATTCAAGAAGTCCGGGTAAGGGATCCGCATAGTCTGAATCCTTGCCGTCCTTATACAGCATCCTCGTACTTCCAAATGCATAGGCTACTTTTTTTGTCATGTTAATAATGAAGCGAAAATTGCAGCCTTCTCTTAGGAGCAACCCGTCATAGGGGGAGCTTGGATTTACTCCGTATTCGTTTACAGCGTCGTCCATGCCACACTCCAAGTTTTCGATATAATAACCAATTTCCTCTTTTACTTCTTTTTCTGCCGCCTTAAATAAACTTGACACATTCCTATACGTTTCGCATACCGTGTCAAACATATACCCCTACTACCCAGTGCATCACATTGAGCCTTCATAATTGAAAAGAGGTCTGAATCGTTATTTTCTGGTAGTAAGCTCTCATCGCCCATCCAAAATACACGGCATCCTTTCCACTCGTTAAAGAGCAAGTTTCGTAATGCTCCCAGAACCTCATTGGTATAACCGCACGACTCATACCGCTTACTTCCATAGCCGAAATCGGCAGGACTTATATACTCTTTTCTGTCAACGTTAACCCATCTATAATACTCTCCCATATATCACATCCCCTTTATTTATAGCATTTACTATTAACCTTGGAGGCGAGCTGTTTTCACGCTTTATGCCCGCCGATCTGCGCATTGCGGTCTTTGGCGGTTGCGCCTTCTTCAAGATTCATCGCCTTGAGAATGGCGTTCTTTCCGTACTTCTTTTTGATTGCAAGCGTGGCGGCTTGTATTTTCCGCTCACGTTCCAAGGCAGCGTCCTCGGCTTTCTGCTTTTCCTCTTCGGCGGCATAGTCGGTAAAGAGGTCGAGCTGGACAGCACCGTCATTTTTCTTCGGCGCGTCCGCTTCCGGCAGGACATGATTTGCTACAACATACATACGGC
>CAKRUL010000063.1 GCA_934403665.1 uncultured Clostridia bacterium
ATGTCGTCCGGAAGGGCAATCTCGTAATGACGGGTATTCTTGTCAAATGCCGGTTCCATGAAGCCCCCTTCCATCTGTGCGGAAGAAAGCAGGTTCGGGCGTTCATAGGGAATCGCCGGAATATAGGGATTGTCATGCAGGGTTGGGAAAGGATATCTGTCATAATCCGCAATACTGTTCTCCCATCCGTCCGGATCAAATTTGAATACGCTTCCTGCCAGTTCCGCCAATCCATCCTCGTCGGCTCCGATAGCATCTTCAAAGCCCGGAACGGAAGGACCGCCGGTCGGCAGACCGTTCTGCATCAGATAATAGTTATTTTTCAGACCGGTGACCGGTCCCTCCACCGCCGCGTAGACGCCTCCAAGCTTTCCTCCTGCACCGGCAGCCGCGACCTTGCCGATGTTATAGGTGTTTTCCAACCGGTTGACCTTTTCGCTCTGACTGTGCCCCAGTTCTCCTGCAACGCCTCCGACAGAGGGAGCGGAGGAATCGCCGCCCGTGACGTTTCCTGCATTGAAGCAATTGCGGACAACCGAATTTTGCAGATATGCCAGCAATCCGCCTGTTGTAGAGCCTCCGCTGATATTCCCTGCATTATAGCAATACTGAACGGTTCCCTGGATGACTGCCCCAAGACCGCCAACTGCCGACCAACGTGCGCCTTGAACATCTCCGAAATTTGTGCAGTATGCAACCGTAACATCCGTGATTCCAAAGCCAAGAACGCCGCCGATCGGCGCATATGCCGTCGTGGTAACCGTCCCCTCATTGACACAGTTGCGGAGAGAAGCGCCGGCATATTGGGCAACTCCGGCGACACCGCCGATTCCCCACACGCCTACGCCGCTGATGGCTCCCCGATTGACACAGCGAACCGCCTTTCCTCTCAGATAACCGACGATGCCGCCTACATAATTTCCGGAGGCGGAAATGGTCACCGATGCAAGATTGACGCAATCTTCAATCACTGCACTGCTGTTTGCAAGGGCGGCAATGCCCCCGGCAGTTTTGGAGGCTGTCACCGAGCCTCTCACTGTAATATTTTGAACGGTTCCGTCCAGAAAACCGAAGATTCCCTGATAATCAGCCTCCGGACTCCCGATGGTTACATCCAGAACCGCATTTTCACCGTCTGCTTTTTTCCCCAGCAGCTTTCCTGTGAAGGGGGCTTTTGAAGTTAAACTGGTACCGTCAGCTGTCCCTGTCCCAATAGGCACAAAGCTTTCCGGCAGCGTGATGTCCTCCGTGATCCAGTATTCTCCTGCCAAATCGTTTGAGATCTGCAGAAACTGTTCCGCTGTGGAAATCAGATAATAGCCCTCCGGCTGTTTTTCAAGTTTTGCTTCCTGTGCTGTTGCAGGCTCCGCATTGGAGAAAATCTCTGTTTCTCCTTCCGGCGCAATTGCCGCCGTCTCTTCTGACGCAAAACTGCCAAAAGGCGGAAGAACCATCAGAAAGCTCAGGAAGATTGCCCACATTTTCTTCATTTTCATACCCTCTTTCTGCCGAATGTGAAAAAGCAACATGATGTCTGTCCAAGCTGCTTTGTGAATCTATAAAAAAAAGCTGTCGGAAGAAGTACGATATATCTTTTTTCAATATTCCCCTGCGATATCCTCTCTACTCCATCAATCCAACAGTCTTTTTGTTTTCATTTTTGAAAGGCGATGTGCAAAGGCACTTCTGCCTTTGCACATCTATTTTGTTTTTTTTATTATTCTGCCTGAATCAATACTGTTTCTCCGTAGATGGTAACCTCTGTTCCGGACTCATTCCGATAAGTTACATACGGTGTTGTGTAATACGTATCCTGTATCGTTGTGAAACGAAGTTCCACGCCGAATGCTCCGTTTGCCAATGCTTTTCTCTTTGCGCTCAAATGCTTGCCTGCTTTGATCGATTCCGCATCGTTCGCCTTGGAATACACAATTCCCCAATCCACTGCCGCGCTCTGTCCCGAAGTCACCTTTCCGAAGGTGATGCTGCCGTTCCCTGTGGACGGACGGAATACCTGCAATACCGTTTCAATCGTCGGATTTTCCGCCGGAAGCGCTTCAAATTCTCCTGCGATGGCGATGTCATTGTCCACCGTTATGCTATAGACATTTTCTTCATTGCCTATCAACGGTGTGCCGCCTGCCGTCACATTCTTGATCCGGTAGCCTTCTTCGGCTGCCGCCGTCACAGAAAACGCTGTGCCCGCTTTCTCATAGAAGGTTCCCGATGGCGTCAGTGTTCCGTTTTCGCTTGCCTGCACCGTCACCGTTTTCAAGCTGTTCAGCGCCTGAACGAATGCCGTCGGTGCTTCTGCCGGAAGCTGTACCTTCATTTCTGAAAGCGTCAGCGCCGTGGCTCCCGTCAGCCTGGTTCCGTTGTCCAGTGCCGCCTCAAAGCCATCTGCATTCAGATAATAGCAACCCGTTATGGTATATCCGTCTGCTTGATCGGTGGAATACATGATTGCTCCCCGGTTTCTCTGACCTTTCAGTTTCCCTGCCTGCCAGCAGTTCGTTATCTCTACATTGGTGCCATTGTTCCAATAGGTAATGCCGCCGCCGCCATATATATTTTCAACGTCTCCGGCGTTATAGCACTCAGCTATCTTGGCGCCTTTTGCGCAAACACCAACGATTCCGCCGACAGGACTGCCGACAGACGAGAAGACACTTCCTGTATTATAGCATTTTTCGATGCGTGCGCCGCTCAATGCATAATCTATCAGCTGACCCACGATGCCGCCAATCCCTCTGCCGCCGCTGACGTTTGCTTCATTTCCGCAGCCGCTGAGGAGGTTTGAGGAGCCCCAGCCGGAAAATTGACCGATGATTCCGCCGACGCTTCCGCTGGTGCCGCCTGCTGTCACATTGCCCCGGTTCACCAAACCGGACAGGGTTCCCTTCAATGTGGTGTTATAGGTCGTTCCTATGAACCCGCCCACATAGCTGTATCCGGTTCCCGTCGTGGTCACGGTTGCCTCGTTCACGCAGTTGCTGATGAGCCCCGCTGTGCTGTTTACCGTGATGCCGAGTTCTCCTGCCAATGCGCCTGCTTTTGCTGCGCTGTGTCCTGCCGTCACGCTTCCGGTCAGGCGCAGGTTTTTGACGGTTGCTTCCGCTCCGATGGCGCGGAACAATCCAACTTTTTCATTGGCTGCATCGTTGATGTTGAAATGAATCGTTGTCAGATTCTCTGCATCTGCTCCCACCAGCGCTCCGGTGAAGCTTTCGATCGGCGTATAGCCGCCTGCCAGTGTGGTTAAATCGATGTCATTCACCAGATAATATTTCCCGTTGGAAACAATCTTCCGGAACTCTTCCGCTGTCCGGATCACCGTGTAATCCGCATATTCGGCTGGTAAAACAACAATGTCATTCAGTGCTGCCCGAAAAGCTGCCGGCAACTCTGTCACTGCCTTCATTTCCGCCAAAGTCATCGGAGCTGCTCCGCTGACCGTGGAAGCGGTCTTTGTCTCGTCCAGATAATAACTGCTTTCTACCGTGCCTACCTTCGAGATTGGATTATTGGTATAACTTCCACTGATTTTTCCGATGTTATAACTGCCGCTGATGGTAGAACCCAAGCTTTCCGCAGCTGTGATTCCTCCCGAATTCGCCGCCGAGCTTCCTGTAATATCCGCTGCGTTATAACAATTCTGATAAGTTCCGTACAATGCCGCACCGGCGATTCCGCCGGCAATTCCGCCGGAAACGGTTCCATAGTTTTCACAGCGAACAAATTTACAGCCGCCGTTTATGTCGTTATTGCTGGATGTCCCTGCAATTCCGCCGCTAAAGCCATAGGTGTTTGCCGGCTCCAATGCAACGGTTCCTTTATTCACCAAATTGCTCATCGGAAAATAGCTGGTGCCGTAACCGGTGGAGCTGCTGTTGCCCCACAAGTCCCCGATAAATCCGCCGACAAAAGGTACCCAATTGCTTTGTTGTGCATAATTTGCAGTGACATTCGCCTCATTCACACAATTGCTGATTTCTGCATAGGCACCCCAATCGTTGGAGCTTCCTTTGCTATTTGCCAACGAACCGCCGACTCCTGCCAAAGCACCCACTGCAATTCTTTTGCCGCCGGCTGTTTTTTGCGTCCCTTTGACGCTTCCAGTGATGCGGATGTTTTTGATGACAACCGTATAGCCCTTCAACGCACGGAACAATCCGACGCCTCCGTCATATGTGTCGTCAATGTTTACACGAATGCTCTTCAGATTCGTTTCGTCCGATCCGATCAATTCGCCGGAGAATTCTTCAATCGGCTGGTAGCTTGCCGGCAGTTCGATATCTGCCGTCAGGTAATACTTTCCTTGCGGATCTGCCGTGATTTTTGTTACAAAATCGTCTGCGCTGGCAATTTCCGTATACCCATCCGGAACCTCTGCGGAAGCAACAATGCCAAGTCCGCCCAAAGCGGTTAACAGCATGGTCACAACCAAAAACACAGATAAGCTTTTTTTCATAGGTTTTCCTTCCTTCCGTTTGATTATTTTTACGAACTGGAACGTTTGGATAGTTTCATTGTACCATGGGTTTTGTGAAATAAGAATGAACATTAAAGTCATTTTCTTTGTTATTTGTCCTAATCGGACATTTTTCCCTTGACTTTCCAGCAAGGAAAGCGTATACTTTTTAAAAAAGAAAAGGAGGATTTTTTGTGAGTTTTGATCATTTTTTTATTCCAGTCAAAGAAATTTCTTTGGTTCTTCATGAAATGTACCCAAAAAATTGGAGCCATCCTGCCGACACTTACTGCGGAAGAAATCTTCTGATATTTGTTTTAAACGGAAGTGCAGAGTGTACCATCAACGGTATTCCATATGCCTATCAAAAGGGGGATGTGGTTTGGCTGCGCACCGGAGATGTCTATGCCTCTCACAGTGCAGCGCTTCCCTGGGAATACATTTCGATTTATTTTTCGCTGTATGAGGAATTTGATTCCTCGGAATTCACGGATGAATGGAATCCGATTTTTCATCCGAAAGATTTCAATGCTATGAAAATTTTATTTCAAAAAGTCCAAAAAATTTATATCAAAAAAAATTTCGGCTATTTATTGCATCTCAACGCAGAGCTGATGACCATTTTCAGTCTTTTGGTGAATGAAAAAAGGAAGGAGATGGAACAAAAACGGACGCCACCGCTTTTAAAACCAGCCCTGGATTTCATCTATACGAACTATTTGAAGCAAAATATCTGTGTCAGCGAGCTGAGCCGGCTCTGTCTGATTTCGCCGCGGCATTTTTCCCGTCTGTTCCGAAACACCTATCACACCTCACCGATTGATTTTGTCAATGACCTGAAATTACAAAGAGCCAAAAATCTTCTGGAGAGTACTTCGCTGTCGGTCACCGAGATTGCGTCCGAAGCCGGATTCTCTGAAATTTTTTATTTCAGCAAGCTTTTCAAAAAGATGGAGGGGCTCACCCCGTCGGAATATCGCAAATCCATTGCCCAGCGATATTCTCTGAAATCAAAGACGCTTAGCTTGCTTCCTCATTCCGCAGAAAAGAACCCCGATGCTTAAGAATACAAAAAGGAGGCGCAAAAAGTTAATTTTTACGCCTCCTTTTTGGAAAAGCATAGAAGAAAAAAACACCGAAGAATTCTGAAAAAGAGTTCCTCGGCGTTTTTCTTCACGATGTTTCATGGTTTGATTCCCGTTCCGGAAAAGCGGCAAACTCCTCCCCGAAAACGACCGGTTCCGCCTCGCCTGCAGAAAGATCTGTCAGACGTCTGCAAAGAGCCGGATAGTCTTCCGACGGAATCAGCAGACTGAGATGCACCTCATCGGAATACTGAATATCGCGCACAACACAGCCGCTCAATTCTTTCTCCAGCTTGTTCCACATCGGATAGGACGCACTCAGATAAAATGCTGTGCACAGCACTTGTCTTGCCTTCCCTGCGGCGTCCATGGCGGCTTTTGCCGCTTTGGAATACGCCTTGACGAGACCTCCGGTTCCCAGAAGGGTGCCGCCGAAATAACGGGTGACAACAAGAATCACATCGGTCAGACCTTCTTTTTGAATGACATCCAGCACCGGAGCCCCTGCCGTTTTTGCAGGTTCTCCGTCATCGGAAAACCGGCTGATGCTGTTTTCGCGTATGCTGTAAGCATAGACATTATGCGTGGCATCCCAATGCTTTTTGCGGATCTGATTTAAAAATTCCAAGGCTTCCGCTTCGGTCTGCACCGGCTTGATATACCCGATGAATCGGGATTTTTTCTCCACAATCTCGGCTTCCGCCTGCTTTGCGGCCGTGTAATATCCGTTCATAACAGTTACTCCATAAATTCCCGTACCCGATGAAGATGCTCTTCCTCCAGCACGACACGAATTTTCGTTCCTTCCGCAACGTTCTGTTCGCTCATCACGGTTCCGTTCTGATATAAAAAACCGAGAAGCTTCCCTTGACTGTAGGGAATCAGAAGCGACACAAGAACTTTGCTTCCGCTCAGCTTCTGATCGATCTTCTCCAAAAGAAGCGGAAGATTCTCGCCCGTTTTTGCACTGACACAAATGATATCTCCCTCGCACCGAACCAGGGGTTCCGGCGCAATATCACATTTGTTAAACACGGTGATCACCGGTTTATCCTGTGCGCCCAAGTCCTTTAAAATCCGGGTCACCACCTTCATCTGATGTTCCATTTCCGTGCCGGAACTGTCCACCACATGAAGAATCAAATCCGCATACAGCGTCTCCTCCAAAGTGGACTGAAACGCCTCCACCAAATGATGGGGAAGCTTGCGGATAAAGCCTACGGTATCGCTCAGCACAATCTCCAGCGTGTCGCTGACACGCATTTTTCGCATCAGCGGATCCAGCGTTGCAAACAGCTGATTTTCCACATAAGTATCCGCTTGGGTCAATGCGTTCATCAAAGAGGATTTTCCTGCATTGGTATATCCCACCAACGCGACAACCGGAATTTCCTCCTTTCTCCGTTTTTTCCGAATATTCTCCCGATGCTTTTCAATCTCTTTTAACTCCGCCTGCAGATGCTCAATCCGGCGGCGCACATGGCGGCGGTCGCTCTCCAGCTTCGTCTCGCCGGGTCCTCTTGTGCCGATTCCTCCGCCCAAACGGGATAAATCCGTTCCGATCCCTGCCAATCGCGGAAGCAAATAGCGAAGCTGTGCCAGCTCGACCTGGCATTTTCCCTCCCGGGAGGTGGCACGTCCCGCAAAGATATCCAAAATCAAGCGGCTTCGGTCAATCACCTTGACGCCAAGCTCCTTCTCGAGATTTCTTGTGACAGAGCCGGACAGTTCATCGTCAAAAACAGCCACCGTCACACCGTGATTC
>CAKRUL010000064.1 GCA_934403665.1 uncultured Clostridia bacterium
CCATAATCTAATCCTCCTAAAATTTTAAAATTCCAATGCCATCCGTTCCGCTAAAGGAACAAACAGCGCATGTGTTAATTCTGCCGCTTTTTTCAGCATCCCGTCCATTTCTTTTTCCGCACGATCAATCTCCGCATGATCTTCCTCGGAAATATCATCAGACTTTAAATTTATCAAATCCTTGTATATCCTGAGTAATTCTCTTGAAAACACAACATTGGGTTTCAGAAGTTCTGTCTGTTCTGCTTGATCGAAAGCGAGTTTTTCAACCGTTTCCTCCATAACAGCTAAGCTTTCATTCGCCATTGAAAGCAGTTTATCTATTTCTGTGCCGATTGGATTTTCACATACATCCGATATTATCTTTCCAACCGTTGGAATTTCCGCAGGGGTATTCCAAAAATAGTTTTTCAGAATCGTCAAATCCTTTGGAGTAACCTCGGAGTTTCCATTCAAATAAGCTTTTGCCTGCACAATGGGCGTAAATCCAAAAAACTTTCTGTCAGATACATGGATTCCACCTCTCCGCAACGCGCACAACAGATTATCCATAAGCTCGTTGATTTTGTCCGGAACAGGAATTTTGGACGCTTTATCCTGCATTTCATAGAGCTCATCCAGCGTGATACAGGTTTTAGCGAACTTTTGTGTTTTGCCTTGTTTCCCCTCCAACACCTTGATGCGATTTTCCTTCTCCTGCACATACTCGGTTAGCACCTTTAATTCAAAACGATCGTACAAAGGCTTTAATATTGCCTGTGTTGAATCGTTGAAATTCGGTATCTCGTTCGATGCAGAAAAGAATGATATGACCGGAATATCCACCGTTTGTCCTTCATTGGTATACACCTTTTCATTCAAAGCCGTAAGCAATGAATTGAGTATTCCATCGTTCGATTTGAAAATTTCGTCAAGGAACACAATATGACTGTCCGGGATTTTTCCGTCCGTAATCATTTTCGGAGTCCCACTATGCAAGGCACAAATAATATGCTTTAGGTATGTAAGCCTTTTTGCCGCATTCGTTGCCTCCTCCAACGTGCTGTTTTGTCCATCTGCTTTGTATTTGTCATATAAGGATTGCAATTCATCCGAAAGTTCCTGATACGGTTTTTCTTTCATCAGTTCACCTTGCGGCAGATTGCCGGGGATCAGACTCGAAAGGTCAAGACGTCCGAAAAGCTGTTCTTCGTCCGTTTGTTTTGACATGAGCCTTTCAAACTGTTTTGCCCCTGTGATACGCCTGCGAAACTCATTAATAGCATAACTCTTCGCCTGCCCGGTATCACCTAAAATAAATAGGTTTTTTCGAGCAATTAGGCAGATTGCTATGCACTCTATAAGTTCCTCACGCTCTGCAACCTCAAAGTTTACCTCGTCAATGATTGCATTCATTTTTGTAAACAACATAAAAACCTCCTATGCACTTTTTTCGATCCCTTCATCCTCACCAAACCAGTACATCATATCATCATAAGACAATCTCTCATCTGAAACCAGTTTACCTGCCTCGTAAATTTGAGCTTGTCTTATATCATTACCGAGTTCACGATATACCAAAGAAAAGGTAAGCGTCGGGAAGTCCTGCGATACCTTTTCAATCAAGCGTTCCGGTCCGGTATTCGGCGTTGTGAAATAGTAATTCACATCCCTGAATTTCGGATTTACCACATCGCGCATTAACGTAGGTTCGTAGAAGTTTCCTTTCACGCCCCAATGTTTCTTTCTCCAATCGCAAGCATCGGATATGGGAAGTTCCGGCGTGGGATAAAGATTATCAAAATGATAGTTTTCCTCAATGTTTTCTTTGCCGCCTCTGAATTTACTGTCAAAACGCAGAAGGTCAGCATAATCTCCATTGACCGACAAAACATTTTCGCACATGTTTGCCATTTTTACACCTCCAAATTTATGCAGCCTTATTACAGAGTTTAATTACTTTCTGGCAATCTTCCAATTCAAAATATCCGATATGGGTTGCCTTAAAAGGAAGTCCCATCTGTTTTGACAACCATTTGTATCCGTCGGTTCTTGACATGTGGTTGTCCTTCCAAAATTTATCGAATACCTGATGAGTTTCTTTGCGTTTCGTCCTTAGAATACTGTTTACAAGCGTTCCCAAAGGCTTTTCGCTCTCCTTATGTACGCCTACAAACGCATTACAGTTTGTGCAAAGATAAATTTTGCCGTAATCTTTTCCATAAATTACGCTGCTGTCTGTTAATATCACTTTTCCTCCGCAATAACGGCAAATAGTCGGTTTTTTCAACTATCCGCACCCCCTAAGCTGCCGCCGGCTGATTGTCCGCAGTTGTTTTTGTCTTTTTTACTTTTTTGATTTTCTTTTCCTCATATTTTTCAAACTGTTTTAAGGCAATGTTTTCCGGAACAGGCATCAGCAAAAACTGGCTGCATTGATCCATAACAACGATATAACCGTTTTTATCCAAACGAATTACCAATCTTCCCTCAACAGTCTTGAAAACATCTCTCAAAGTTTGCGGGCGGTAATAGTATGATTTACCTGCATCGCCCTGTATCTTTATGACTTTTGCAGTATTGATGCCGCTGCCCGTATCATTTTTTGTTGACATTTCAATTTTATCGTCAGCAAAATCAAACTTTATATAGGATGCTTCCGAACCCATGGAAGAAATATCAAAGATGTTAAGGATGCAATCCTTCAGCTCATCAAATTCTACTGCTGCAACGTAATCCGTCCTCAGATTGTCGAAAACCATATCAACATTAACATACTCCTGCGGCAATCGCTTCGCAGAAAAGAGCATACCTTCCTTCATAAAGATCACGGAATTACCGCAGACGCCGACTTCCAGCTCAGAATCTCTGGCTGCCGACGCAAGATAGGAAAGCATTTCCTTTGTTAACGTAAAGCTTAGTTCTCCGCCGCAATTCATTTGCTTGGTCGCCAATGCAATACTGTTCATATTACAGCCCATAGCCCGTATTTTATCCTTAGTTATCTCAAAATGAATACCTTTAAGGACCTCAGTTGAGCCATTTTTAGAGGTAGCTGCATAGGTCTTTGCGTAAAACTTCCGCATATCAGACACATATACCAAACTGCTTGGGAACGGGATTTCCGGTTTCGGATATTTTTTATCATCAAGCACCTTCATTGTATAGGTGCAAGTACCGGATTTTATTACAACCGTCCCTTTCTGTGTTTCTTCAAAAAGGACGTCGTCGCCGTCAAGCACAGTAAGGATATCCAACAGCAATTTTGCTGTCATCACAAAACTTCCGCCTGTTTCAACCTCCGGTTTGAATTTCCGCTGAATAGCTGCCTCCTGATTTGTTGCAGTCAGATACAGATAACCATCATTTTCATTCGCCTCGATTAAAAATCCGGTCAATTCCTGTAGCGTACTGCTTTTGGGGACAACTCTTATCATTGTTTTTAAATACTCCGCCATTATTTTTCTGTTTACCGTAAATTTCACTGAAAAATCTCCTCCTTCAGCTCGCCTCAAGCAAATCAAACAAACTCATTTGACTGTCGGCATAGCTAGCATTCGTTTGTACTTCTTTCACCTGTTTTGTTTTCTTGATACTGTTAGCTCTTTTTGCAAGAAGAACAGCCCGCTGAATTTTATCAGATATGGAAGCAACTGTTGCAACTTTAACCCTAACAGTTTCAGTTTCTGCATCAGGTTCCATAATATAATCTGAATCATCATCAGCGTCCTCAGATGTATCATCTTTCAAAATAGCCATCTTCTTATACATCGCCGCAATATCCTCAACCTCGCCCTGTATCCCTTTTGTAAGTTCTCTTGCAAGTTCCGAAGTCATATCACAGCTATCGCTCATTGCCGCCAGCCCCTCGTCAGAGAAATTGCCCTCAACCAGCGTTGCTACTGCCAGCTTTGTCGCCATCAGGCGTATTGCCCGTGCCTGCATAACACCCCTATAATAGAGGATATATACTTCAATTCTGTCAGCGGTCTGGTTGATTCTCCAAGAACGTCTGGAAGCCTGCCGGAAAGTGAACAGGTTATAGCCGATGTTGTAAAAAATAAGAGTGGTAAAAGCATTTAAGTCCAGCCCCGTCTCAACCAACGATGGATTGGTTATTAAGACGTCAAGGCCTTCCTCAATTCTTTTCTCCACCCATTCTTCACGCTTTTCCGGTTTCACCTTTTGTTCAAGTACAGCAACTCTGTAGCCTTTATCCTCCAAAATTTTTTTGAGCTTATCCTGTGTATCAATCTTTACCCAGCTTGTATAGATTAAGACCTTTTCTCCGTTTGCAACCTTTTTGTCAACAATCTCAACCGTAGCAGTATCCTTTTCGTGCAGTTCCTCAAAGTTTGATAAATCTTTCGGCTTTATTTCAAAACCTTCACCAATCGTAATAGAATCTGCATCGTAGGGCTGATCCGGTTATGTTGTCAGGAGGCTTAGGAATTTTGACATTAACTTTGTCGCAAGCCGTCTGTCGCTGCTCATAAGACTCCTGTACCGGCTTTCAAGCTTGTCATACTCATCTTTAATTTCCTGTTTGAGTTCAAGCTCAATCGGAATTTCTTCATATTCCGGCAAATGTTTCCCCATATCATTCAGAGAGAGGAACACCGCACAGTCAATTAAAAATCTGGAATACACAAGCGGAGATACGCCGGGTTTTTGCCTTATCCTCAAAAGTTTTCGGCTGCTCTTACTGTTTGCGTTATACTCGCCTTCATCCATCTGATACGTCGTTTCTGTAACGCCATACTCATTGTTAAAGGCGGCAGGAGCGTTGTACTCCTTGTTATCCACCCGCATTAAATATGGTACGATCCGGTATAACAGATAGAACATACCGCTTGAATACCCGTTTATCAGCGTTGCAGTCATACCAATTACTTTTTTGCTGCAGCCGACTAAGGTTTCCATCGCATCGCCCTGTCCGCTGTCACCTTTGAACTGGTGCAGCTCATCCAAGATAACACCGTCAATCTGTTTTAAACGCTCCGCTATATAACTGCTCACGGCATAACGCCGATAAGCGCCCCTCGCAATAAATACCTGGTCGGGATGCTCCATAATCTCAGTAATTTTAGCAAGCACTTTGGGATCTTCGATCTTTCTCAAATGGGATGATGCAAATTTGCGATACACAAAACCATATCCGCCAATCTTTACCCATTGATTACTTGATAACCTTGTATCATTGGGATTTAAGGCCGTCCATAAAGGCATGCCACATTCTTTGCATTTATGATTTTGCGTTGTTTCTTTTTTGAAGAATAACGAGTCCGCGTTTCGCCAAGCTCCCGTTCCATCACTTTTATCTTCCATTTCAATGATTTTGTTACACCAAGGACAAACAAAAGCTCTTTTCATATTTGAATACACAGCGGCAGGTCTACGCATATATCCGTCTCTCGCACGTTCCTTTGAGATAATAGCATACACAGTTTTCTTGCCTTCCAGATATTCCTGATGTATTCTGTCAACATCGGCGAGGTTATGTATCACCTCAGCTTTTGTATTCGGCAAGGTTTCCTCAATTTCCCGCACCCACTTTTTTGTCACATGAGACGGGCATAGGATAACATTAAACGCCTTTTTCCCCATTTGGTGCGCCGCAAGAGCAGAGGATCCAATCTTTGTTTTTCCGCTGCCGCATTCTGCTACAATGACTCCGACCTTTGATTTATCCAGCCTGCGTTTCACTGCTTCAGCTACCGCAAGCTGCGCCGGATACAAGCTGTAGCCCACATTCTTTTTTAGGTTTCCGTTAATCTTTTTTAATCCATCACAAATATCTTCACCGGAAGGATCAAAAAGAGGATGAAAGGATTCCCTTATCCTATTCGCAATCGTAATACCATACCGGTTCAAATACTGCGAAACGGTTTCAATATTTTCAAAACCGCTGCCCGGCACAGAATTCGGAATAAAAATCAAACCTTGTTTGAGTCCGTTATTTATGATGTACTCCATCTCTTTTTCTTCGTTGTCAAGTTCAAGCATGTACGCGTCAAATCGCTCGCTTGCGGACAATACCTCAAGCTGGACAAGGATTTTTTGTTTAAAACATTCTTCCAGAACATAATCTTTAAATTCCGGGATAAGAGGAATCGCTGTTTTTTTGTCAAGTTCTTCATACAGCGAATCTGTATCACCTTCCTCACAGAAGATATACATGTTTCGCCTGGTATCTTTTGACTTTTCTTTCTCTTCATCATTATCCTTTCGCACTTCACTGTTTTCATCATCAAGAGCAAGCATCGTCCCTTCCGCATAAATACCGTCATGGGTAATGCTTCTCTTGTATTTGGGGTGTCGCGCTTTCAAAATGAGCGTATGTCCTTCGACAACGGTTTCAACCCCCGCATTGTTATTTAACGCATCAGCGATACCACGAACAGGTTCGGGATATCCGCCAAAACGCATAGCGACTAAGTTTCGTTCCTTACTGTTTGCTTTGTGATACACAAGTGTATCTGCATAACATTCTAAGCGAATTTTATTCTTATCGTCGTGATACACAATGGGGGAAAGTTCTGTCAGCTCCCTGATTTGAAACACCTCATTTCTGTTGTTTTCCTTTTCATTCATTTACCTCCTTTGAATTAGATTTTGCTTATATCCCACAATGGAACCACCTCCTTTATTTTGGGAAATAAAAAAACACACGCACTAAAACCCTCTAAAGTTCCGTTTGTGTGTTTAATCTCCCATATTTTATTTTGTTCTCCGTAAAAATGAAAAAAGCAGGTCGGAGACGCACCTATCCCGTAGGATAGAACATTCTCAAACCTGCTTAACTGCTTACCTTTTTAACTGCTTACCATTTTTACATCTTTATTTTAGCACCGTTTTCCACACCATTCAATCCCTGGAGAAAAACTTTTTATATTCTTTCACTTGCATTCGCCGTTTTTCAACGGTACAAATTTGCTGCAAGTTCCGTTATTAAGGCAATTTATATGTTTGCAAAAAATACTTTTATTATCAAGTTCATAATCTTTTTTACCCGTCTCGCATTTAGGACATAACTTATCTCTTTCTTCTAACACCATAACACCCTCCATAAAAAATTCAGGGCAGCCATGTTTACGGCCGCCCTGTCATTATTAGTTTCTTACATTCATCTTACGTAATATCTTGCCGTACACAACCTTTTTTTCGTAGTTGTATTTTTTAATTACAATTTCAACACAGTCGCCAACCTTATAATCCCCGTCATATTCCATGGACAGATAGGAACAAAGAACATTGGTAACTCCGTCATGGAGTCTGCAAAATACACCCCCACCGTATTTCCCGACGATTGTTGCAATCCTGGTTGCTTTCAGCG
>CAKRUL010000065.1 GCA_934403665.1 uncultured Clostridia bacterium
AAACTCGGTTGTTGTCCCTTGTTCTCGATATTCGCAAGGTATCGCGGGGATATATATAACTCGTCGCTTACCTTTTTCCGGCTCTCGCCGTATTCTTTTCTCGCGGCTTTTATGGCTGCCCCGAAAGCCTTAAAATCGTACAATGGTACAGGTCTTTTTGCCATTTTTATTCACCCTATTACATTCTACTGTTCACCTTTCCTTTTGGATATGTCTATACAGTTCCTACTATTGGCTTAAATAATTCATTTAATACTAAAATATAATAACTTGAAATCATCACAAAGGATTTACATAAAACTTCGCCAGCAACATTGACTTTTTCACACGACTGTGGTAGTATATGTTTATACACTACTGTTGTCGTGTGAACGAGGTGATATGTTATGGATAATAAACTTTTTGACTCTGAATTAAAAGTAATGTCAGTCCTATGGCGTGAGGGAGAATGTACGGCAAAGCATATTTCCGACGTTTTGAAAAAAGAAGTCGGCTGGAATATGAACACAACCTACACCCTAATTAAAAGGTGCATTAACAAAGGCGCAATAGAGCGGTCAGAACCTAACTTTATGTGTCGCCCCTTAATCTCAAAAGAAGCAGTACAAAAAAGGGAAACAAACGAACTGATTGATAAAATATTCGATGGGTCAGCCGATAAATTGTTTGCTGCTTTGTTGGGGAAAAAAACGTTATCTTCCAAACAGATTGAAAAATTGAAACAAGTAGTTGACGAATTAGAGTGAGGTGATTGTTATGAACTTACTGCAAATGAGTTTCACCGGCTCTATATTTATAATGTTGATTTTCCTTTTGCGCCTTTTGGCTGTAAACAGGCTTCCTAAAAGCACTTTTTTGGTATTATGGGGGATAGCTATAATAAGGCTACTAATACCTTTCTCTATTCCCTCGGCATTTAGCGTGTATTCTCTGTTCAATAGAAATGCTGCTCTCCAAGGGGCGCTTAACGATAGTCCTATTGTACGTCTGTTACCGCTTTCAAATAGTACTCCCTCAACGGTTGGAAGTATGGCTACGCCGCAAAGCATGGGGGCAATATCCTTTGAACATATAATATATTTTCTCGGTGTTGCTCTCTGTTTGCTGATATTTGCAACAGCGTATTATTGCTGTATGAAAAAGTTGCGTCATTCGCGCCCGATCAGAAACAGTTATATTTCAGAGTGGGTTAAAACTCATAAGATAAAAAGGAAAATCCGTTTTGAACAATGCGACAATATTTCTTCTCCCCTAACATACGGTATTTTTTCGCCTATAATCCTATTGCCTAAAAACACCGATTTTGATAACCGCCAAGAATTGAATTACATACTGCTGCATGAATACTTGCACATTCGGCGTTTTGACTGTTTGATTAAAATAGTGGCTGTTGTTACCGTTTGTATTCATTGGTTTAATCCATTGGTATGGCTTATGTATTTCTTCTTAAATCGAGATATGGAACTCTCATGCGACGAATTTGTTGTTAGAAAAAATGGGAAAACTGCAAGAGCCAGCTACGCACGTTTACTAATCGCTATGGAAGAAAGACGTAGCGTACCTTTGGCTATGTTTAGTGAGTTCTCAATCAATGTATCAGAAGAAAGAATTACTGCTATTATGAAAACAAAACCATTTACCGTAGTAAGCATGGTTACTGCTTCCGTTTTAATCCTTACGTTATGTGCAGGCTTTATGACTTCTGCTTATGGAGTAAAGATTGATGTAGGACAGCCACAAACAGCCAACGTATCTGTCCCAAATGTTGATGTTCCGTCTATAAACGAGAAAGCAGTAGCCACAGCCACCGAATGGACATGGCCCACAACCAGCAATGAAATATCAACAGTATTTGGTTATCAATCATCTTCTGGAAAAACGAGCGATCATATCAATATCAAAGGAGAGAAAGGCGATGAAATATTTGCTGCTGTTGACGGGCAAGTAATTGAAAGCGGAGTGGATAGGGAGTATGGAAATTACGTTGTCATAGAAAGCGATAATAATATAAAAATTATTTACGGACACTTAGAAGATGTTTCAATAACTGTAAATGATCCTGTTAAAGCAGGAGAAAGGATAGGGACAATCGGACGATCTGGAACGGCAACGGGGTATTGCTTATCGTTTGCAGTATTCGCAAACAACGTAGCTGTTGACCCTATGAGTTATTATGAATAGCCTTGACCGTAGCAAGTGGATTATATGTCCGGTGTGTGGGAACAAAACCCGCGATAAAATACGAGCAGATACAGTTATGGAACATTACCCCTTATTTTGTCCGAAGTGCAAGCATGAAACTCTAATAAATGTCAAAAAAATGAATATCACGATTATGAAAGAGCCAGACGCATAGACGCAGAGCCGATAACCCACAAATCCTTTTTGGTGTGGATTATCGGCTCTTTTCTTTAATATGAAATAACGATTGGAGAAGCACAGATATGAAACTTAAAAAAACAATTCTTTTGACAGTTGCTATGTTGCAAGCAGCAATTTTCCTAACCGCTTGTGTCGCAACGCCCCCCTCTACCGCAGAAGATAAAATAGTGGTTACAGATGATACTGATACCATTTCTGAAGCCAAAGAAAATAACGTGCAGACGGAAAATAATGATGTTGTCGATGATACCTTGCATATCTCCGACGTTCTTTCCCGTTCAAAAGAACTTTTTTTTAATGAAGTCCTTACCGGGCTTGACGGGGAGATCAATCTAAACAATGCAACTGTTGATATTGGGGATATTGAAAATATCGGATTATATGAATACGAGATTTTACCAATTACAGATGATTTCAGAAAATCGCTGTTCACATCGGTTTTAGGGGATAAAGCCGCAGACGCAGAGTATGACGCAAGAAATGACGTATGGGAACTTCAACTGTCAAACAAAGTAGGAGATTATTATTTGTATGAAACGGGCTATTCTCTTGCTGGTGAAAGTGTGGCGGAACAGATTACATTTTCGTTGGAATACCGCTATGTTGATTTATACCCATTTGATGATAATATCTTATCCTCAATCGAACAATCTCCTATGACAATTTCTGCTGATGAAGCGATTTCTATGTGTAATAAAATTATGAGCGAAATTGCAAACGGAACGCAATATCAAGTTGATTATATTTTTGCCTATGGGACAAATGGGCGACACCCTTATTACAAGATTGTTTATAAACAAGAGATTGACAATACAACCATTACTGCATTTAACGATATATATTTTTTGGTGGACGATAACGGAGTACAGAAGGTTTTTGGCTGTCTTTATGAAGTCGGAAATACAATCCTTGCAGACCCTATTATTTCTGTTGACAAAGCAGTTGAGTTCTTAAAGGATAGTATTTTTCAAATCTCTTTTCAAGAGTTTGACAATGGCACTCTAACTGTAAATGAGATTACATTGGAATACATCGTTGTCAATGCTGATGATGGGAAAGCGTATATAAGACCAGCGTGGCGTTTTGTTGTGGGAGAAAACGAACAACAGCAAAATCGGTATCGAGATCGCATTATAGCTATCGACGCAGTAACAGGGGATTTAATTCAAGGTAGACGGGGGAATAACTTTTGAAAACTTCATTGTCCATACGATTACGAGCAGCGATATTTTCTCCTGCTATGCTGATAAGCGTTCTGTTGGGGTTAATCCTGCTTCTCAAGTTCCACATTACTAATTATATTTGGTATTACATAAAATACGGTGCAATCAATTTTTCTGATATGGGAACAACATTTCTGAATGGAATATTTGTAACTGACGCAACAAGCGGTTTCGGGCTGTTTGCACCCATTTTAGCAGTACTTCCCGCTACCACCTTATTTTGTGATGATTACAACAGCGGATATATCAAACCTATTTTAAGCCGTATTGAGAAGAAACGTTATATCAAAGAAACGATTTTTTGCTCTACGATTGCGGGCGGCTTGGCAGTTTTTGTTCCAACCTTTTTGACGGATTTTCTTATGGTGATATGCTTTGAGCCTAACACATTGGAAAACAATTTGGGGTATCAAACATTTTTAGATGAGGGTATTTTTGCAAATATTCAATTTATATGGGGCGGCTTACTTGTTGTGTTCCTGCTACTTCTGCTTTCATTTTTATTTGGGGCGGTATGGTCAAATATCGGGTTATGTATTTCTGCTTTTATCCCCAATAAATATGTTGCATTGGCAACCCCATTTGCCCTATATTTTTCCCTACATCTTATTTTATATAAAACGGGCAGTCTATTACTTTTCAGCCCCGTAAATATGCTAACGGCATTTGCAGATTTTCTCCCCTGTTTACCATACCCCTTTATTTATCAAGGGATATTATTAACCGCCGCGATCTGCATATTTTGCTGGGGCGTAAAAAGGAGGCTAAAAGATGTTTAGGGTTTGCAGTCATCAGTTGAAAATCTCGCTATGTTCCCCGCGAATATATATCGCTGTTTTTGCTGGAATTGTCATACAGATTGTAAGTTTAATATCTTTTTTGGACTTTTCCAAAACGATAGGAAAACCGCTTTGCGTTTTTGAAAGCATTACTTATTCTAATTGCGATCTGTACGCGCCCGTAGCGTTATTTCTTGCAGTTTTGGTGTTGGTATCAGATATACCGTTTACCTCACAAAGCGAAACATACACGTTGTTGAGAATATCAAGAAAGAAATGGATTGCAGGAAAGGTCTTATACTTGGTAAGCATTTGCGCAATTTATTATTTGATTGTTTATGCGGCGGGAGCATTATTTATAGCGGAAAACGCGTATGGGGGCAATCTTTGGAGTGAACCGTTATATATCATTGCAAACGATACAACGTCTGCTCTCTCCCTATCGAGCAATGTTTATTTTCCCTATGCGTATATCCTTAATAATCTAACCCCTTACTTTGCTGCATTTCTTATATATTTACTAAGCATTTCCTATGCAACGCTTATGAGTTTGCTGGTGTTTTGGCTTAATTTGAAAATATCACGAGTATTAAGCTATGCTGCCGTTATGCTGGTACATATCGTTAGCTATACACTAACGGCATTATCTGTAACACCAGACCGGATCAATCTTTCGCTTTTTAGCAATAGCCTACTCATGTTTCATAATATCGGGGCTGGGTCAGATGAACGATATAACTCTATACCACAAACAGTCATTATTTATGGGGTAATTATCGGGCTACTTGTACTAATGATTTTACACGCAATAAAGCGATATGATTTCAAAATTACAGTCGGGGGTAAGCAATGAACAGAAAAATCATCGAGAGAACTCTTACTCCTGCAATATGTACTTTTTATCTTCTTATGTGTTGCTTATTAGCGGCGACTGCCGAGGGGAAAACGGTTATTGATATTTGGGGTGGCTTTGTTCCATCCGGCGGTTTGTTGTCAAATGTTATGGGAATTGTGCGTTGGAATGTTTGTGTCATGCCGCCTGTTATAATATGCAATCTGTTTATGATTGCGGAAACAGGCATATTAAGTACTTTTACAGTAATAAGAGAAACAAGCCTTGAAAAATGGTTCTTCAAGCGATATATCGCAATGGTTATTTCATCGTTTACCTATATAGCATTGGCAATAATATTAACCACGCTTTTAGAATTTAACAAAAGTTTGCAGCTTCATCAATTTTTCAGCTTTGCATTGCTCTTTTCAGCACATATTTTCCTGCTAATTTCCGCTTCTGTTGCAACGCTTCTTATTTTTAGATCAGCAAAAGCGGCGTTGATACTGTATCTAATCATAGAGGGAATTATGGTGATTATAGGTACTACTTTTCCTGTAACAAGCAAATACCTCATTCCCTATTGGGGAATGGCAATCGAAGATCAAACCATGGCTGTTGCTTGGAAAACGGTTCTCTCGCTTTTGATAACTGCTTTAAGCGTATTGATTACAATAGTTTTTTTGAAAAAACACAATCCAGCGGAAACCCCGAAGAATACATAGGAGGTGTGATGATGGAAAACATTATTTGCGTAGAGAATGTGAATAAATCATATAAGGGAAATCAAGTTCTTCAAAATATAAATATATCATTTGAAACGGGGAAAATACATGGCATTATCGGAAGAAACGGTTCGGGTAAGACTGTATTGATAAAGACAATATGCGGTTTTGTTCACCCGGATACCGGGCTGGTGCTGGTTGACGGGAAGATTATAGGGAAAGATATTGATTTTCCTAAAAACATTGGGGCGATTATCGAAGCACCGGGCTTTCTCCCTAATGCAAGCGCGTATAAAAATCTTGAATACTTAGCGTCATTACGCAGAGTGATCGGAAAAGAGGAAATCCGAAAAGCAATCGAAATTGTAGGGCTGAACCCCGATGATAAAAAACACGTTGGGAAATACTCTCTTGGTATGAAACAGCGGTTGGGATTAGCACAAGCTATTATGGAAAACCCGGATATTTTGATTTTAGACGAACCTATGAATGGGCTTGATAAAGAAGGAGTTTCCGAGATAAGGGAATTGCTTTTAGATTTCAAAAGCAAAGGTAAAACCATTATCATTGTTTCTCACAATTCGGAAGATATAGATATGTTATGTGATACTGTTCACGAAATGGATAAAGGTAAATTAGTTGAATAGTTAAGAGCCAGACGCATAGACGCAGAGCCGATAACCCGCAAGCCTTTTTGGGCGCGGATTATCGGCTTTTGTTTTTATGGTGGCAATCAATAAAGAGCCGCCGTTAAAAAGATATACGACGACTTTATGAAAAACGCGGCGGTATCAAGGAGGTATCGCCGTGTTACTTTTCTTACGACATAATTCGACTATCTTTTACATACGAAAAAAAGCCTTTATCCGCCAGCGGGATATTTTGTCTATGAGTATGAACTGTCAGTACATCTAAATATTGCTCACAATTCCTTTGCGCTCGTCCGCGTCTTGCGGGCGGGCGCATTTTGTTTATTTCAATTTATTTTTGAAAGGAGCAACAAAGAGCCATCTCCCGAACGGGTACGGAGCGAAAGGGGCAGAGAGGACAAGCCTTTAACTCCCGTCCTCTACTCCACGCGGGAAGGAGGTGAACTCTATGGAGCTATCTTCTTCCGACAAGGAAAGAATACAACATCAGTATGACGCATTGGCAAAGAAAACGTTGGTAGGCGAAGCGAAAAGCTACCGCCGCACCCTTGCGAAACGCGCAGCCCGCGAAGTAACTTTTTCGGATTTGAGCGAAAGCGAACTCGCGCAGCTTTTCACGACGGACGAATACGAAAGCGATTATTACCGTTTTCAAGTGTCCGGCTTTGATGTACTCGTCAAAAATGAACTGCTTGCCGAAGCCCTTAACGCTTTGCCCGAAA
>CAKRUL010000066.1 GCA_934403665.1 uncultured Clostridia bacterium
GCTTGAGACAGATCAATTCTCCCGTTTAAAAAGGCTCGTTTCGTAAATTCTCCTTTTTCTGCCAAGCGGGCGCCCGCCGAAAGACAAAGATCTAAAGTTCTACGAAGAGGAACGCTTCCTCCATGGCAATGAATTTCCGCCACATCTTCCGCGGTGTAGGTATGAGGCGCTTTCATAAAAACAGCAAGAACCTCGTCCACTACAATGCCCGTCTTGCTATCCACGATATGCCCATATACTAATCGTCTATTTTCAATTTGCGTTGCATTTTGATATTTCAACGGTCTAAAGATCATATTTAAAATTGAACCTGCTTTATTTCCGCTGACTCTTATAATTCCGATTCCGCCTTCTCCGTAAGGAGTGGCTACTGCCGCTATGGTATCTTCCATATTTGTTCCTCTATTTCGAAAAGAAGAGCCGCAGCAACTGCTGCAGCCCTTTTTTATTTCTATTTCTGTTCAATAATAACCCGTCTGTAAGGCTCTTCCCCTTCGCTGCGCGTAGTAACACCGGAATATTTTTGCAGTGTAGCATGGATCACTTTCCGCTCATAGGGATTCATGGGCTCCAGGCGCACACTCCGTCCGGTGCGGTTTACCTTTTCCGCCAAACGCTTTGCCAGCTGTTCCAAGGTTTTTTCTCTGCGTTCTCTGTAATTTTCCGCGTCGACGATTACCCGAATATACTTTTCGGAATCCTTATTCACAACCAAGCTGGTCAAATACTGAATGGAGTCCAGAGTCTGTCCTCTTTTTCCGATAATGGTGCCGGAATCTTTCCCGTTAATCTGTATGTAAATGCAATCTTCATTTGAAAATGCCTTTACGGTGAGATTCAGTCCCATCTTTTCGATGACTTCTTTAATAAAGTCAAGAGCGGAACTTTGCTCCAACTCTTCCAGATTTTCCGACTTTTCTCTGATATTAACAGAGTAGTCCGTCCATTCTTCCTTTTGGGGAACTTCCTCGTTCTGACTGCTGTTATTCCTACGGTTTTCAGATCGTTTTTCTTTTCTGCGTTCTGTAAATTCCGCTTTCTTTGTCTCTTTTTTTATTTCTTTTACTGCTTCCGGTTCTTCTTTTATTTCCTCTTTGGGCTCTTCTTTTTTCGGTTCTTCCGCTTTTTTCTCAACACGAACTTTTGCCAGCTTCGCGCCTAAACCGAGAAAACCCTTCGAAGGTTCTTCTAAAACCGTTACGGTAACCTGATCTTCTGTCAAATTCAAATCGGCCAGGGCAAGATTTACTGCTTCTTTGATATCCCGTCCCCATTTTTCCGAAAAATCCATATGGTGTCCTCCGATTCACGGCTGTTTTAAGCCGTTTTAACTGCTTTTCCTACCTTCTTCTTTTCCTTCAAATTCTTTCTGTACTTTTTCATAATCAAAGTCTGCACAATCATAAAGCAAGTACCGACAAACCAGTACAGCGCCAAACCCGCAGGGAAAGATCTTGCCATCCAGAAAATCATGATGGGGAAGAAAAAGCTCATCACCTTCATCATGCCCATGGTGCCGTTTACACTAGGCGACATACTCATGGTCAAAGAATAAGAGACGAATGTGGCAACCCCCGCAGCGACAGGCAAAATCCAGGAATCCGGCTGCGACATATCTTCGATCCACAGGAACGATTCATGAACGCCCATCAGCATGGACTGATTGTTGATAAACAACATGGGGTCACGAAGTAAAAAGAAAAGAGGCATGATGATAATCATTTGTATAATCATGGGAAGACAACCGCTCATAGGATTGTATTTTTCTTCCTTGTAAAGTTCAGAAAGCTTTTGGCTCATCATCGCCCTGTCGTTTGCATACCTTCTTTGGATTTCCATCATCTTTGGCTGTATGTCCTGCATCTTCATGGATCCTTTTATCTGGGTCGCATAAAGAGGAAGCAAGCATCCTCTGATTAAGAGCGTAAAAATAATCAAAGTCAGGCCATAATTAGAAACAAAATTGTAGATTAAAGTCAACAGCCATCCCTCAGGAACTGCTATTATACTCATCAATTTCTCATAACCTGTCATTCGGTATCCTCCGATAAAAAGAAACCGCCGAAAATTCGCCTTCCGCGATTTCTCTCTCTTTCAAAAGAAAATTTCTTATTTTTCATTTAAGGGGATCATATCCCCCCGGATGCAAGGGATGGCACTTTAAGATGCGTTTTATTCCAAGAAAAGACCCTTTCAACGCCCCGTATTTCTCCACAGCCTGTATAAAATAAGCAGAACAAGTAGGATAAAAACGACAAACAGGAGGAAACATGGGAGATATGAATTTCTGGTAACCCCTTATTAAAAGTATAATTACCTTCTTCACAGCCGTGCCCTTTCTTAAATCTCCGAAAATCTATTTTCATGCCATCTATTTAGGCAGTAAACCAAAACTTTTTCGTTTTTACGTCTATGCCTTCTCTTTAATTCCCGATTTTTTAAGTGCGGCTTCAATACTTTTTTTCACATCCGCGCATTTCAAATCACAAATTGTTTTCCGGGCAATAAAAATCATATCATACCCGGGAGCGAGCCGTTCTTCCAAAGCTCGGTAACTTTCTCGCATCAATCGTCTGGCTCTGTTTCTCTGCACACTTTTACCGACTTTTTTGCTCGCCAAAAAAGCCCTTCGATTATACGAAAGATCATTTTTCCTATAAAAAAGGACGACGTATTTTCCACCTATCGATTTTCCTTTATTGTAGATATTGGAAAAGTCGCTCTTTTTTCTTAAAACATCGGTTTTCAGCATCGCATTTTCTTGAAACAAAAAGACCGCAGAAGAGGTCTTTATGCTGTGAGCGACTTTCTTCCCTTCAGTCTTCTTCTCTTCAGAACGTTTCTGCCGTTCTTTGTGCTCATTCTTTTACGGAATCCGTGTTCCTTGGATCTCTGTCTTGTTTTAGGCTGGAAAGTCTGTTTCATTCTCTGCACCTCCTTCTGTGTTTTTTTATAAATGCATAAGCGCACAATTGCCACACAATTATATAGGAAAACGCTTCTTATGTCAATTGTTTTTCCTCATTCTTCGACTTGTAAGCAACCGTTATTTCCTGCTGATTTTTCCCCTTTCTACCCAGTAGATTTTATGTTCCGGGAGGGTTTCCAAAAGCTCCGAATTCAATTCCGCCGTTGTAATAAAAAGCTGCACCTCATTTAACGAATGGGTTAAAAATTTCTGCCTTTCCCCGTCCAGTTCGGAAAGAACATCGTCCAAAAGCAGAATCGCTTCCTCACCTGTCTCCTGTTTGATCAAAGATATTTCCGCCAATTTCATAGAAAGTGCCGCAGTTCTCTGCTGTCCTTGGGATCCGAAATGACGTACATCGATACCGTTTACGGAAATCCGGATATCATCCTTATGCGGACCCTTTCCCGTATTTCCTTTCTGTATATCTTTTTCAAAAGAATCCGCAAGAATTTTAAAAAAAACGTCTCTTTGATCTTCAAAAATCTCTCTCCGCGGCAGATCCGATTCGTAGCCCAGTTCCAGCTTTTCTCTTCCGGCAGTAATATCGGCATGCAGCCGGCTGCTGATCTGATTTATTTTCTTCAGAAATCCGTCCCGCTCCATCATAATTTTCGCTCCGTATTCCGCTAAAAGATGATCCCACGCTTCTACAGCGGATCGGCTGCAGCGTTCCGATTTCAATAAATTATTTCTCTGCAGCAGCACTTTTTTATATCGGGCAAGATTCCGATAATAAACAGGCTTAATTTGACAGAGTTCCCGATCTATAAATTTTCTTCTTTTTTCCGGTTCTTCTTTTACGATTTTTAAATCATCCGGAGAAAATACCACGATATAGATATTTTCCAGCAAATCAATATTTTTTTCAGCGGGAACGCCGTCTACTTTTGCTTTTTTCCCGTCTTTCCGAATTTCTATTTCAATGCTGCGTTCTCTATCTCCGTGAAGATAGACGCAGGAAGCCCGACAGAATTCCTTCCCGAACCCGATCATTTCGCTGTCCTTTCTGGTTCGAAAAGATTTTCCCATGCTCATAATGGAAATCGCCTCTAACAAATTAGTTTTTCCCTGAGCGTTTTTTCCCGCAATAATATTGACTTTTGGATGAAAAACAACAGTTTCGTCACCGTAGTTTCGAAACTGCTGCAATCTTAATTCTTTTACAAACATTACTTTCCCTTGTAAAATTCTAAAATATTAAGCGCTGATCCGAACGGGAAGCACAAGATATTCAAAAGCCTCCCCTTCCATGGGTTTTATCAAGCAGGGACTGACTCCGTTGTTAAATTCCATAATCAGCTCCTCTTCCGAAACCGCTTTCAATACATCAATAATGTATTTCGCATTGAAACCGATTTCCAAATCCGCACCTTCTTTTTCTATAAAGACCTCTTCTTTTACATTTCCTTCTTCCGAACGGGAGGTAATTATAATCTTATCTTCCGAAATGGAAAGCTTGATTAAATTATTTTTTCCCTCTTTTGCCAAAAGAGATGCCCGTTCGATGCTTTCCAGAAATTCGCCTCTGTTGATTTTCAACCTGCATTGATTTTCCTTTGGAAGAATATCTTTATAGCGAATAAAATCTCCTTCAAGCAGCCTTAAAACTATTTTCGTATTTTCCAAAATGAAGATCGCCTTTTTATCATCCAAAATAATTTTAACAAACTCTTCTTCGCTGCTCTCTCCCAAAATTTTATTGATTTCATTTAAAATCCGAGCGGGAATAACGATATTCTTTTCCTCCTCATTCCCGATATATTCTTTTGCAACCGCCATACGGAAGCCGTCCAAAGCTACCAGCGTCAGACTGTCCTTTTTCATTTCAAATAAGACGCCGGTAATAATTCCTTTTGCTTCCTCGATGCTGGCAGAAAAAGAAGTTTTCCTTATCATTTCTTTTAAAAGTTCCGTTTTTAAAAGAATCGCATTCGTTTCCTGCGCTTCCATGATTCCCGGAAATTCGTCTGAAGGCTGTCCTACAATTCTGAATTCGGAAGAAATACATTTAATAGTCACGTTGTTTTCCGACTCTTCTACCTGAATTTCTTCATTGGGAAGTTTGCGGATAATGTCTCCGAACAGACGAGCGGAAACCACGATGGATCCGGGTTCAGAAACGGAAACCGGAATTTTTGTTTCTATGCTCAAATCCAAATCGGAAGATGCAATTTTCAATATGCCGGTTTCTTCTGCTGTTAAAAGAAACCCTTTTAAAATGGGAATTGTCGTATGATTGGTTACGGCTTTGGCCGCAATATTCAAAGCTTTCGTAAGCTGCTGTTGGTTACAGGAAAATTTCATGATAAACCTCCTTTTATTCAAAACGGGTGGTCAGCATTTCTTTATTGTTTTTACTCTTTTATTTCGTAGTAGTAGTAGTAGGCCCTGTGGATTTGTGGATAAGTTATGTGGATAACTGAAAAACAGCCGTTTTTTATTCCTGATTTCCTGTGGAAAAAGAGAATAAGAATCGGGTTTTCCTGTGAATTACTCATCCTGCATTGTGGATTCCAGGGACTCTATAATGTCTCGAAGGCTTTGGTTGGTTTTTATATCGTCCGAAATACGGTCGTATGCGTGAATAACCGTGGTGTGGTCTCTGTTTCCGAAATAGCTTCCTATTTTCGGGAAAGAAAGATCTGTCCATTTTCTGCACAAATACATAGCGATCTGTCTGGGGTAAGCCAGGTTTTTTGAGCGCTTTGATGATTCCATATCGGAAATGCTGATATTGAAGTATTTGCATACGGTTTCTTTAATATAGTCCGGTGTAATGTCTTTCTTGGCCGTGGAGAAAACATCTTTTAAAACATTTCGAGCCAGTTCTTTATCCACTTGCTGCCCGGTCAAGGTAGCAAAAGCCACCACTCGGATAAAAGCCCCTTCCAGTTCTCTGATATTGGATTGGATTCGTTCCGCAATCAGTTTGATTACTTCCATAAAATCATCTGTAAGCCGCAAGCCTTCTACTTCTGCCTTTTTGCAGAGAATAGCCACCCGCATTTCAAAATCGGGGGGCTGGATATCTGCAATCAAACCCCATTCAAAACGGGAACGAAGCCGCTCTTCTAAAGTGGCGATTTCTTTCGGCGGTCGGTCGCTGGAAAGAATGATCTGTTTCTTTCCTTCGTAAAGAACATTGAAAGTGTGGAAAATTTCCTTTTTTTCAATAAATTGAATATCGTCAATCAATAAAACATCTACCATTCTGTATTTCTTCTGAAATTCCATGGTTTTGTTTTCCCGAATGGCTTTTATCAACTCATTTGTAAACATTTCAGAGGAAACGTAAAGCACTTTCAATTCCGGATAGTTTCGCTTAATTTGATGAGCAATGGCGTGCATCAAATGGGTTTTTCCCAAACCCGCATTTCCGTAAAGAAATAGAGGGTTGTAGGCATCGAAAGGTTTATCCGCAACAGCCTGTGCGGCTGCCTGTGCGAAATAGTTATTGCTTCCCACTACAAAGGTACTGAAAATATATTTAGGATTTAATGTAAGTTCATCCGAGAAAAGCGAATGGGTAGCGTCATAATCATGGGTTTTTTCTTCTTCCAGTTCACTGGGAGAAAGAAAAACTACACGCAGATAAATACCGAAGGTTTCTTTTACCTTTTCTTCAATCATAGAAAGGTATCGTTCTTCCAGAATGTTTTTCGGAACGCCCTCCGGAAGAAGCAGATAAAGAACTCCCTGAGATTCGTCGCATCGGATGGGCGTAAGGGAGGAAATCCAGGTTTCATAGCTGACTAATGTTAAAGAAGGTTTTAATTTTTCCAGTGTTTTGGTCCATATTTGTTCAAGATTATCCATATCAGCCTCTTTTAATAAAATCAATTCTTTTGTAAGCACAATATATCATACAAAAAAAGTTATCCACAAACAAGAATAAAAAAGAAAAAAAAGAATCTTTTGAAATTCCAACGAAATCAAAAAAACAGGCGCGTAAAAAATATCCACAGGCAAAAAGACTCTCAAACCCATTAAAATAAAGGGATTTCAAGAAGTTATACACAGGTTGTTGATAACTTTTATAAACAATTTACACAGGCGGTTATATTAAAAAATAAAACAGTGCTGAAGCACCCGAAATCACCTTTAAGAGAAATTAAAAAAGCAGACAGGGGATTTTTTGCCTTTTTTAAATAATCTTGAAAAAAACATGATTTTAAGGTATAATTATTTGCTAAAACATTGTTTTTCAGTTTGCTGTTTTTTTATTTTATAAGCAGACTGAAAACAGAAAATTCCGGTTCGGCCGGGCAAGGATGGCTGAAAGC
>CAKRUL010000067.1 GCA_934403665.1 uncultured Clostridia bacterium
GGATGAAGCGCCTCGTTTTCACTGTTTGGATATGTAAAACGCAGATGTTCTATTTGATAGCTTTCCATCTTCTCGCCTCCCTGATTTCAATCATAATCGGACACATGCACAAAAGCAGATATGCAAGAAACACACTGGCGCTGTACACAGATGCCGGCGCCCATTTCACAGACGGGAAATACCGAAAATACATTTCTCCGCCTCTGTTTCCGAGAAAGGTGTAGACTCCCAAAAATATCATCCAGAAAAGCGCTTTGCAGTCTCTTTTGTCAAAGGAAAAGATGGAATATGCGGTTCTGCCCGGAAGTCCGTATCCCCGGGATTTCATGCTGTCCGCAGTCTCTACCGCATTTTCAAGCGCCCAAGTTACCATAATGGACAAAATCGTCAGACCGTGTTTCGCCCGTTTGATGATACTGCCGTTTGAGACATCCCGTCCCATACAGCGCTGAGCATTTGCCACCACCTTCAGCTGTGCGGAAAACTTCGGAACAAAGCGCAGCGTCATGGACAGTATCAGTGAAAGGGACGGAATGATTCTGCCAAACAGATAAATAAATTTATCGCTTGTCATCAGCTCGTTATAGCAAGAAAACCAACAAATCACACTGATGATCATCACCGCCGCACAGAGACCATAAAGAATGGATTCAAGGGTCAGAGGATTTCCGCCCGGCAAATATTGCAGAATGGTGATTCCCTCATGGTTAAATGCGGGGTTTATGAGCGCCATCGCAACAAGCATCGGCAGCATATATATACAATTTGTCTTGACCGCGCGTCTGCCTTTCAGCATCCCCGAATAGGTGAAACCACATGCCAGGGAGATGCACAGACAGAGAGGATGCATCAAAAACATAGAAAACCCAATCACAAATACAAAATAAACAAAATTCACAATCGGGTGATACGTTTTAAATTCATTCATCACATCATCTTCCGTTTCTTGTAGAATCCTTTCCGCCCACATCAGCGCCCAAATCACAGGTATACACCCATTCCACCCGGTCCCCTTCTTTGAGCTGATAACGGGAACAGCCATAATTGGGAAACCAGCCGTTGACTTTATACATCCATCCGGAAAGCTCTCCGCAGTCAAATTCATAAAGGTTGCCAATGCCCTCAATATAGGCGCTGTGATAAATCGGGGTATTGGTAAACTCCAGATGGATTTTGTTCTTTTTCATCTCTCGAAGCAACAGATGAAAAACGCTTTCGCCCTCATAAAAAATCACCTGCTGTTGCGCAAAGAGAACGCCGTCGCTCGGAACAAGCTCTGCCTTTTCTTGATCCAGCCATGCCATATTCTTTAAAATCGTGTCGCATCTGACAGACAGGGTGCAGGTACGCTGTTGATCCGATATCACGGCATTTTCAGGCTCAACCGGAACCGGTTTTCCTTCCGGAACAGGATCGGTCTGATATTTGTCCTTTCCCGTGGAAGCGTCGATCTCCATTCCGTTTGCCTCGGAATATGTTTTATTGCCGCTCTCTTTCCCGGCGGATTTACCTTCCGTCATCTGATCCGCCAGAGCAAGCTTTTCCGAAGCGGTCATGGGCGTGCCGTCCGGTTTCTGCGGTTTATTCTCCGCACCTTCCGAATCGTCTGTTTCCTTTTGGAAACTCTCCTCTTTCTCACCCTCGGTTTCTGGAATTGCCTGTGCATCGTCCGGCGGTTGAGCGTTCAAAGTTTCAGACGAAGTCTGCACTTCTCCGCTGCCGGTCTCGCTGTTCGGCGTCTTCCATCCCCGAAGCCCCGGAGCATCTCCTCCATACCAAAATGCAAAGACAAGGACGATAACGGCGATTACGCCGGCGATCATTTTATTTTTCTGTTTTTTCACGCGGGTTCACTCCTTACAAGAGCTTTGCGGAAGCAAGCATATGATAAAGCATGGAAGCAATTTCCGCTCTTTTCACAGCTTCTTTCGGTTTGATTTCCAAAACTTCGTCTGAAAGGATCTTATGATGATAACAAAATGCCAGTGCATTTTGTGCCCAGTCAGAGACGGACATATAATCCGTAAATCCTGCCAAAATATCACGCGTCGCAAAGGTATCAGTATCGAGGTCCATTCCGCAGAGCTTTGCCGCTCTTCCCACCATCACCGCCGCTTCTTCCCGGGTGATGGTTCCGTTTGGATGAAATTCCGTTTCCGACACTCCCTTGATGAGGCCGTAAGAATAGGCGGTATTCACATCATCATAAAACCAATCGCTTGAAACGACATCAGCAAAAGCGGAAACAGCTTTTCCCGGTAATCCAAGTCCTCTGACAATAATCGTTGCAAACTCAGCTCTTGTCATGGTACTGTCAGGTTCAAAGCAGGTTTCGGAGATTCCGCTTATCATCTTTCTGGACGCAAGCGCTTCAATCTCCGCTTGATGGGGATGCCCTTGGATATCCGTAAAGGTTTTTCCGGGAAAGAGGAGCTCCATTTTCTGAACATCCGGATGTTTCCCTGCCAGACCGACTGTAGGTTGGCCGGTACGCTTTATGGCATCCTCCATGTTGTAAAGACTGGTTTTCCCCTCGGCCCTTCTCTGTGCCGCAATTAGAGCATAAAAACACTGTTCTGTTGCCATTTGGCTGGAACCTGTGCCTTCCAAGGTATGCAGAAAACCTTTCCCCGGAACAGAGTATGAAAGAAGATTGTCCAGAACCGTTTTCCCATTCTTTACAAAACGAGGATTCTCCAAAGAAAGATTCAGTTCGCAAAGCGCCGTGAGAACCTGCGCACAGCTCTCGGAATTTTCGGTATTCCAGCTGGAAAAGCCGCCGTTTGCATTCTGCATTTCAGACAAGGAGGAAAGCCCCCTTTCGGTTGCCTGTTTCACCGGTTCCCTGTCCTGATATTTACTGAGCGCCTGCAGTGCCATTGCTGTGATATCGGGATCGGCAATATCGCCGGACAGAGCCCAGCCGCCGTCCGAAGTTTGCCTTTCCAGAATATGATTGAGATACATCTCCCGCGTTGCCTGAATTTCCGCCCCGGGATTTTTCGGCATTTCATATGCGCCGCTGTCAAGGGCAATCAGCGCCCAGACAGAACCGTTGATTCCCTGCCATACTGTTTTTTGATAATCCCCGAGAGGCATCAAAAGATTATATCCCGCAACATCGGCCGGATTTTTGCCGATTGCCGTCAGTGCAAGGATGACTCTTGCATACTCGGTATACTTTCTGTCATGAAGGACTCCTCCGCAATTCTGTACATAGTCTTCCACATTCTGATAATACTTTTCATAATACGCCGCGGGAATCTCTGCGCCGCTCCGCGCCAAACCGAGCACTGCCCATTCGCCGCCGATGGAACCGACTTTGGGATCCGGCACCGTTTCATACAAGTATTCTGCGGTGTCACTGATGATCGTATTCAGAGAGACATCCGCTGCTCCATAGCTTGAAACCGCAAGGTGAAACAGCAGAATAAAACTCAAAAACAAGAATCGCGTTTTCTTCATGTTCAAACTCCTTATAAAATCGGCAAAAACGAACCACCTGAAAACCCGGTTTCAGATGGCCCGCCAAAGCCCTTAACTTCACATATTGCCAAACTTTCACAGAACCGCATCAGAATCACTGCAACCTGTGCTCTTGTTGCCGTTTCCAGCGGCGATAATGTTGTGTCGCCGGTTCCTTTGACAAGCTCGGCCGCATTCGCCCATTGCAGAGCAGCCATTGCCCAGCCACTCACCTCATTGACGTCTGTGAAACGTGTGATTTCAGCAGTTTTTTCGGTATCGTAACCCTTCTGCTTTGCATAACGATACAGAATCGTCGCCAGTTGTTCACGAGTGATGGTATCCTCCGGAGCGAATTCTGTTTCGCTGATACCGCTCACAATTCCGTTTTCTGCCGCCCATATCACAGCGTTTTCATACCATTCTCCCTTTACAACGTCAGAGAATTTGCTTTCCGCGGACTTGTTTTCGGCTTTTTCCAATCGGTAAAGAACCGTCACAAGCATTGCTCTTGTCATTTCTGCATGCGGAGCAAACTCTGTTTCCGAAACGCCTTGGAACAAATGGTTTTCTGTGACATAAGCCACTGCCTTTTCGTACCAGGATTCTTTCTCAACATCGGTAAAAGCAGAAGTTTTTCCGGGATCCTCCGGATTTTCGCTTTCTTTGATCCATTTTGCATAAAGCGTCACATTTCCGGTCACTTTGGTGCGAAAATCATATTCTTGTGTCAAGGCGGAATCGGAATACCAGCCGCCAAAAGTATAGCTCTCTTTTGTCGGATCAGCAGGTTTGACAACAGTTCCGTTCTTATTGACTGTTTGACTGTTTAACGTACTTCCTCCGTTAGTCTCGAACCGAATGGTACAGGAAGTCGCATTGCCTCCGGAGGATGAGGAATTCCAACGCTCCGATCCTTCCTCTTGTTTATAATCATCCGTATAATGGAATACGATAACATCTCCGTTTTTCAGCGACTGTTCCGCAACACCCAGATCAGGATGCTTGCCGTTTAACAGATACATCCAACCCGAAGGAGTACCGTTATCGAATTCCGCAAGCCCATTGATCTCAGAAACATAGTTTCCGCTTTCATTTTTCCATGTGAGATTTGCTTCCGTCAGTGCCTTTTCAAAAAGGTCAACCAGCATCGCACCGGAATCCAGCGTATAGGATTTGCGCGGAATCCATACCGGAAGCTTGTTTTTGTCCTTTCGATAGGTATGTACCTGTGCATCTCCATGCCGTTCATCGCCATACAGCATAAATGAAACAGTAATATTTTTGCCGGTGGACGCAGGCGCATTGTCTCTTGTCACGGTCAATGTAATTTCCTGGCGGTTGCCGTTTACGCCTTCCGCGATGAGTTCAAAAACATTACTGCCGTAATCAAGATCATAAGTCTCGGCAATCTCTTTCCCATTGATGGTGAGAGATACATTTTGTGCAGCAACGGGGGTAATGGAAACACTGTCGATTCTATGCCCGACATTTGCGGTATAATCCGTTCCGTTCTTCGTGCCCGCCAAACGCACTGTGCCTTTCGCGTCGATTTTAACAGCTTCTATCAATTCATTGCTTTCTTCTGCACTGCTTGTCAGTTTCAGCAAATAAAGAACAGGTTCCTTCTCGCCATTCTGAACAATCACTCGAACCAGCGTTTCGCCTTTTTCCTTTGTGACCTTGAACCCTTCCGCAGCAACGCCGGAAGCCACTCTTTGGTTATTGATATAGATATTGTCATCCTCAGCTGTTCCGTTGACCTCGACAGAAACATATTTCATATTGTCAAGGTTGACCGAATATACCGTCTGATTTTCTTTAAAGTTCACAGTCTTGACGGTGGCGCCGTCTGAAACAGTCACTCCTGCAGGAGCCGTTGTTTTTCCGACCGCCTCCTCCTGTGCTGTTGTGCGGACCACATAGGAAACTTCCGTTGATTTTTCACCGAAGGCCCCCGCACTGATATTCGATGCCGTTGCAACCTTAATATAGTAGAACGCTTTGTTGCTCACATCAACCGGAATTCCCTTTTCGTCCACCGCCCATGCCACATCAAATCCGTTTGCTTTGCTTGGCTTTTCCACATAAGAGTTTACATCCGTCAGTTTCGTTCCTGCAACATTGCTGATGTAGCAATCCGTATAGCCAAACTTCGGTCTTGCGGCGAAGGCACCGGTGGTGCCGTCCCCTATAATGCTTCCGAGCTGACTTTTCAGCAGAACTCCCTGAAAAGTATACTGCTCTTTTTGAGAAACATCATTCATATAGTAGTATTCTGCACTCGGCCATAATTTTGCGGCATAATTCATCACATTGCCGTAGTTATCTGTCCAGTAGGATTTTCCGTCTGCTCCTTTTGTATAGGTGATGGTATAATCCCACAATGCCGTGCTTTCATAGTGATCGGAACCAGCCAAAGCATACCAGGTCTCTCCGTCTTCCGACACATAAACCTGTCCCGGTTCTGCAGCGCTGTCCGACTCAGAAAAGGGGTTCCCCGTAATATAAAAATCCATACCATATTTATTGTTCGGATTGTCAATGATGGGGTTTTCATAATAATAAGTGATATACCCTCCGAAGTTGCCGAGAGACTTCAGCGTTCCGCTTAGGGTTACCTCCGGATTTGCTCCGTATGGCATGCCATTGGTATATTGTGATCCTATGCATAGATAATCGACTACCCGATCCGGAACATCAAGTGCTGATTTCTGGCGATAACCGAATTGATAAACAGTTGTGTAATTTCCGTCACTGCTGGTTACGGTAATACTGGATTGTGACTTATCAAGCGTGAGGGAGTATTTCCCGTTTTCATCCGCAACCTGTTCTTCTTTTCCGATTGTTACCTTACTACCCTCGGTCGCCGTGTAATGAAGAACCGGCGCTTCTGCCGTATTGGCAAGGACAATCCAATAGGAATACCGATCAGACTGAAAAGCAGGATACCAGTCTCCGTCTAATGTCAGAGCAGTGAGCAGTTCCGGTTTGGAAAAAGATACCTTGTCGACCCATACTTTGTATTCTGTGGGTTCACTTTCGGCAAAGCCATCTTTTCCTGCTTTTTGGTTTTCCGTATAGGTTTTATCATCCAAAACCTGGATGGCGACTTCCGAACTTCCGCTTTCGGGAAATGCAATTGCATTGGTATTTCCGCCTCCCTGCGGAATTTCTGTCCATACCGCATCGTCATTCGCACGATAGCGGATATGTGCATGCACCGTTGAAGATGCAACATTCAGCTGAAAACGTCCTGTATCATCGTATATAAATGTGCGGTAATAATACTGTTTCGTATCGACCCCTGTACCGGAGGTAAGACCCCCGTTCTCATCTGCCCTCTGCATGGTTCCTTCTTTGATTCCTTGATATGCAGTCGCAGAGAGTGCTCTGTCCGGCAGAGAAAGAGAGATGCCGTTTTTCTTAACAGTCTTTGTGGTGTCGCGCGGTCTTGATACATAAAAAGTATATACCGTCTTGTTTTCTGGATTGTTCTTGTCTGCAAGGGTAATCGTCAAAACCGAGTTGTCAAACGGCTGGTTTGCAAAAGTTGTCATCTTCCCGCTGTTTACGGGAACGCTCTGTTTCACACCGCTTTCATCAGTGTATTCCGCAATCGCTGTATATTGATCGGTGTCGTAAGCGGTTGCCGACTGAAGCATCAAACTGCTGGTAGAAGCATTCTTGATCGGCAACTGATAAGTAAGCGTTGTAGGTGAAAAGGTTTTTCCCTTCACCCACGTGCCTGATACCAACGAACTGGTCAAAAACTCAA
>CAKRUL010000068.1 GCA_934403665.1 uncultured Clostridia bacterium
GATTCAGCATGGATGAAGATTTGTATGAAAATGGTTCTGCGACTCTGCGTGCCTCTTCAAGATTTTTCCATTCCCAGTGGCGTTTATCATAATTGTAAACATAAGTGGAAGAGATTCCGTGAAAAAATTCAGTCCAGAATGATGTGACCAGATCAATTTTTTTGCTTGGTATCCGTTTTCCGTTTTCTGTCCGAAGACAGTAGTATTCATTGTTTGTAATTGGTTTTTTCCCTTCGGAAAGAGCCTGATAGAAATCACATGCAAAGAGATATCCGGTAGAGTCAGAGAAAACAACAGCTTCAAGATCACTGACTTTTGCGGATGTTTTAAAGATTCCGTATTTTAATCCGCCTTCCAGAGACAGAACTTCAAGTTCTTTTGCATGTTCGCGGAAATCTGTTCCTGCTCCGTAATGATCAAATATCTGACCTAAACCACATTGTTCCGTGAAGTAAACATTCGGTCTCTGATCGACTTTGCGGATCTGATCTTTCAACATTTTTAAAAATGCGCGGTATTGTTTCGCACTGAATGCACACCAATCGGGCCAAAGTTTAGGGTAATTCTCAAATTGTGATATTTCTTTCAGCTCATCAAAAGAGAGGAAAACTGTATTCCATATCTTATTTGCCGATTCAATGGAACCGAATTTTTTCTGCATTTCTTCTGCAAATATTGCGGCATTGTAACGGCATTGACAATTATAGGTAGGTTCATTGGTTAATTCATAAACATAAACATTGCTTCCGCCTTCCATATACAATTTGGTAATTATATCGGCGCGCCGGCGATAGATTTCACGTCCTTCCGGTGATTCCGGACACCACGGCAGGAATTCATGCCACATACTGCTGCGCTGGTCAAGCTGGCGCGCTTTTTCCGGATTTTTTTTTAAATCGCGGACTGTGCCGGGGAAATCAGTCCCGATAATCGGCATTCCTTCCAGATTCCTGCTGATGGAACGGCTTCGCTTCAGTTCATCTTCATATTTTCCCGCAGGCTGTACCCCGGTGACAATAAAATCAATATAGGGAGATGGAACCGCCATTTGTATTGAGTTGATGCCAAGAATATCAAAAACTTTTTTTGACGGAGCCTCCTTATACGCAATATGATCTATATCAACAGCTCCGCGTCGCGGCGGCCAATCGCCGACCTGCGGATTACGCGCATCAAATGTCACTCCGGCATAATACTGATATTTTCCATCAATGAACCATGTCCCGTTCCGGATAACCGGACGGGAAAAATGGTCTTCTCTGACAATCATATCCTTGGAATATCTATCCCAGATTGCTTTTGCTTTTTCGGTGTTTACCGGACAGCTTTCCGGGAGAAAAAAAAACTGAGTGACCTGCTCTTTTTCATCAGGTTTAACGGGAACTGCCGGATCATCCTGTACACTGATCGAGAAATCATCAAAATATGCTTCAGCGGTTTCTCCTCCACCCTTTGCTGCAAAAACAGATACATGAATGAGAGTTGTCTTTTCCGGGAGTTTCATGCGAAAGGAAAGGTTCTTCCATTCGGTAGTACCCGTCTCATCAATCATCCGACTGTCCGCCTTGCTTTTCTTCTGACCGTTTTCGTCAAGATACTGAATCCATATTCCAATTCCAACATTCCTCGCTTTCGAACTTCGGATCTGACGGATATTTGCAGAGACTGTTACGATTTTTCCGGACATCGTTTTGATTTCAGCCGGACTGAGGGCATATGAAATTCCTCCTCCGACAGGGCTTGCATCTTCATCAAGGACATGCAAAGAGGCTTTCCCGGAAAATTTATCTTTTTCGGAGCGTTCTATTGTAATTTTTCCGTTTTGCATATTTTTCGGAAGCAGCCAGCGCCATGTATTGCGGGAAGGTATTTCCGGTTTTGGCCCCCATGACTCAAATCCCGGATTTTCAAAATATTCTTTCGTTTCACCTAATACAGGAAATGCAGCTACAAGAAAAAACACAATAAATACTGTTAATTTCTTCATCATTTTCTCCTATCCAAGGGGACTGCCGTTTCCGACATCGTTTCAAATAATAAAATTCAGTCCGTAACCGGTCAGCTTCCAAACGTGTAACTTAATCGCCATAAATTATACGGAACAAGCCAAAACCGCGAATGTCAGTTATTTATCATACCACCTCTTTTCTGGATCGGTAATTTGCCACTCTAAACTTCCTTGAAAAAATCATTTTACTGCACAGCTATCGATACAGTTATATTATATAACATTCCGGATAAAAATCAAGAGAAAAAACAAAAAAATGGGGGTTCTTCGATGGTATTTGACAGAAACGAGCTTGTGATGGGGAAAATGCAGCCTATACTCCTTCCTAAATCCGTGAAGTTGATTTTTTTGTACCATAACTTCGTCATTTCTCGGTCATGTACTCCCGGCACGCTCCCTCAAAATTCCTATAGTTCTGACGCAAAAATCTCTGACTTCACGGAATCAGGATATTATCATACAGCCTGCAAGATCAGTTGAGCCTTATTATCTTTGCGGCAATATCCCTGTGAAAATCAGGAATTGCAATACGCAGACGTCCGTTTTTATTCTCCATTTTCTGCGGAGCATCAAATTTTCCAGTCCATGTGTTGTAGAACTGAACCTGATACAATCCTGTGGGAAGTTCCAGTTCCACGGAATTGTTTTTCTGGATTCCGGGAATTTTCGAGATTGCGGCATGCGCCCATGTGCTTTCCCGGTCCTGAATCCAAAGAAGTGTATTGGTCCTGCCCTGCAGAATATGACAGCGCAGCTGCTGATTGATATTCTGGGCAACCGTTCCGTCAATCTGGATAGAGCCTATCATGCACCATGTTTTTCCGGTATTCCCAATCACAACCGTGCATTTGCCCTGCGGGAGTGCAATTTCCATTGCTTTCAATCCCTCCTCCGCATTCGGATTGTTTTTCCCGTCAAGGTCGGCATAGGCTTGTGTCTGAACAGTTTTTCCGTTTACGGAGATTGTAAGCGCTGCACCTTCCCGGCCGACTGCTGAGGGGGTGATCCAGAGTGTTCCGGCTTTTTCATTTTCTAATATCAGTTCCAGTTTCCCTGACTTGCGGAGAAGGCCGTTGAGATTTTCCGAGGTGATAAAATTCACATTTTTATCTCCATCGATCTCTTTTTTGATCGCAGCTTTTCCGGTATTTTCCAACAGAATGCCGTTCTTGAACATATACTGATTCAGGAATTTCTCTTGAGTCCATGTTTTGGCAACGGGGATCATTACTGCCGTATTTTTCTGATTTCCGTTTACCATGCCGCGCTTCAGGACAAATCCTTCCTTGTCGAGTTCAAGACCTTCGATGTAGTCATGGAATTTCACATAATGGTCATAACGGTCAATGATATCAAGATAGAGATTGAACCACCAGTGGAGAATCGTCCCTCCCGCGCCGCCAAAGAGTGAGGCATAGAGCGAATTGTGAAGCGAAATTCCCTCTTTATCGAACAAATCGGCATCGCGTGCATCCGGATAACTGATTCCAGACTCGCCGCCGATCGTCGGCTTGTTCGCCGGATAAGTTGCAGCAAGACTGGACATGATGATGTCTGCGGTGTCGCGTCCGTAAGGATGAACGATAACAGCATCCAGATTGGAATTCTGAACCTGTCCATCCATTGTACAGGAGACAGTGACAAGATGCTTGTTCGGGTCGATCTCCCGCAGATAATCCGCCATGTTTTCAATATATTTCATGGCCGCCTTGCGGTCTTTCAAATATCCTTGCGTAAACTCGATTTCATTAAACAGTTCCCATGCGAGAAGGTTGGTGGAATATCCGTAACGCGCCATGGTGTAGCGGTAACGGTTGCGGAGGAGTCGGTCGACTTCCGGATTTGTGAAAATCTCGGTTGAATCTTTGCAGAATTTTTTATATGCATTTCCATTCCAGTGCATAGATAAACCCCACTGGGTCTGGAAAAGACAGGGCATAACATAGATGCCTCTTTTTTTGCAGAGCTCCAGAAGTTTGTCGATCCGGGCGGCATTCAGCATCGAATAACGCATCGGCGCATGGTCGATCGAATATGAATCTTCGAGGGTAAGCCCGGTGTTCCACATTCCGCCGAAATTGACACTGGTGTAATTGCATCTGAATGCCATCAGCTGGCTCATGTGGTGTTTGTTCCATTCATCAATTCCCTTATCCGTCCACGTCATGTTCGGATAGCCTATTCCGAAAAAGAAAGAACCATCGTCAAAGCGCAGATAATGGGAGTCGAACTTGCTGACCCTCAGAAAACCTTTCTCTTTGGAATCGGCAACGCTGAATGTATATTCCTGCGATTTCGCGGTGCGGGATCTGGAATCTTTCACTTCGATATGATAGCGGTAAGTTCCTGGCGTACAGGGCGTGTAGCGCCAGCGCCATTCAGCTTTTTCCAGTTTCTTGTAACCATACATCAGCTCCCGTAAGAGCTCCATGTAGAAACCGTCTATGACAACCTCTTTCCCGTCAGGAGTTGTGATATGGACGGTCATGGAGATGTCATTGTAATTCGTACTCTGCTTTGAATTTCACGCGGCCTTCGACCTTGTTGAATTTCGATGCCTGACCGGAAATGATCTCGGATGAAAGGTCTTTCGGCGCCCCCTTGTATTTCACCGCAACATTATCTTTTTTGACCGTTCTCTGGGCAGCAGCACGCTTCTGATAATCCGCTTTTGCCCATGGAAAAAGCAGAAGACCGAAGTTCTGAACCGGCCCCGCATTATTTGTTTGCCAGAAAATGCGGCGGAACGATTCGCCGTTGTTGTCGTTGTCGCACAGGGAGAATTCAAATCCCATATACTCCTGCTTTTTGAATTTCGGGATGGATTCAAAGGGGATTCTGAGAATCAGTGCATATCCGTTTTCCGTTCTGAATGAAACCATTTCACTTGCAGCAAGCAGATAGCCCAGAGCATCGGACCGGTAACCGAATACATTTCCTGTTCCCGTTTCCGTCATTGGATTGATTGCAAGCTGAAAATCAATATAGGCCTTATTTTCCACATCAAAAAACAGTTCAAAACCGTCATTCTGATAAGAGAATGCTCCCTGATGCGGACAGGATATATTCTGATCGGTCACGATTCCGATCAGATAGAGATTTTCTTCATCACAGTTTGCATACAATTTTCCGGAGAGGTCTTCGGGAGATTTCAGGGGTGTTCCGTCCTGGAAACTGGAGTTCTGATCCAGCACCGCCGGAGCGGAAAGATCATACTGTTTCAAATCTTTTTTCCGGATATCCACTCCGGAGACAGACTTGACACTCAGAACCGCAAGATTCTGTTTCTGCGGGATGTTCCAATTTCCGTGAATTTTCAGGTTTGAAAATCTGGCAATACCGCCGTTTCCATTATCCGCATCGGAGCTTCTGCGAAGTTTGAGAACGATTCTGCGGATGGGAAGATCCATTTTTTTATTCTTGTCTCCCCCCCAGTATGCGGAATATCCGCCTCTTCCGGGGATCATATTAATATGTACTTTCTTGCTGTCGATACCGCCCAGATGAGTCTCGAAATGCTCCCCGTTCTTATCAATCATCTGAACGCAGAGCAGATGCGATCCTTCAGTCTGAACATCAAATTCGATTCTTTCCGGCATGGCGTCCAGAGAAACATCTTTATAAACCTCAATATAGGGATGATTTCCTTCGATCTTACGTTCATAGCTGAATTTCAGAACAAATGTCTGATTTTCGTTCAGCCGAGTTCCTTTTGCAGCAAAACCGCTGATTTTCCACTGATCCACCGGAGAAAAATCGGATTCCATGATAACGTCCGCATTCGCGGTTACAGCGGATGGCAGAATCACTCCGGCAATCAATGCAGCATAACATTTTTGTAACAGCTTCATTTTTTCTCCATTTTATAAATCAAACTGACTTCAAAAGCTTTTACTTTTAAATTTTAATAAGTTATCTTTCTTGAATCAAAAATATTTTGATGCAATTTTGCGACCGATTCATTTACAAACCGTGCGGAGAGGCGAGCGGTGAATACTCCGCGGCTCGTAGCGAGATTAGCTTGCCCGGAAGCAAAAATTTATTAAAAATATTTGAAATTACCTCATATTACCAATAAATTGAAGAGCTATCATTCACTCTGGCATTTCCTGCGTCTTTGAATTTTGTTTCGCTGACAAGACGCTGATAGCTCATGCCGCTGACGTGTCCATCCAGAAGCAGAACATTGGCATTTCTTGTATGACGCAGGTGAACTTTTCCTCCGCGTCTCTTGGCCCCCCAGTTAGCGCTCCAGTAAAAATGCCAAGTCTGTTCTGCCCCGGTCAAGTCCTCATAGAGAGCCGCAGAGTCTGCCATAAACGGGAATGTCGATGCTGTCAATGCCGGAAGTTCTCCGCCCCACGGTACCAGATAACGGTTGAACTGAGAAGGAGTTCCGAGCTTAATAAATCTGCTGCTGTAATTCCAGCTGCATCCCATATCATCTTTAAAAGGGGCAATCATTCCATAGACACTTCCGTTCTCGCCGCGGAAATCCGGGGAATATTTTGAGTCCCAGCGTTCGAGTTTTGAGGCTTGCGCATGGTTCGATGCACCAAGCGAAGGACAGTATACGACACTGGTATTATCCGGAAGGTATTTGCCATTTTTCAGATTTTTTGCCCATGGAGACGCATACCGGTCCTCAAGCATTCCCTCCGAACCGAGCGGCGGCATATAGCCGTTATAATCTCCGGCATAATTATAACATGCGGTTCCGATCTGTTTCAAATTGCTGATACACATTCCCGCCCGGGCCTTTTCCCGTGCAGAATTCAAGGCGGGGAGAAGCATCGCTGCAAGAATTGCGATGATCGCAATTACTATGAGAAGTTCGATCAAAGTAAATTTTACTTTCTCGACATTTGATTCCCTGCAGGAACAACGATGAATCTCTTGATGCTTTTTAGACATTTTACACCGCCATAATTTTTGGGTTGATTTATTGGTCTTCTATTTCAATCGGCCTGAGGATATATGAAATTCTTCCTCCGACAGGGCTTGTTCTTCAGCAGCAGCGCCATGTATTGCGGGAAGGTATTTCCGGTTTTGGCCTTTCTTTTTGTTTCAGACTTTTGCATGATCGACTAAATTATACGAAACAAGCTGAAACCGCGAATGTCAGTTATTTATCATACCACCTCCTTATATTTATTGACTAACTCC
>CAKRUL010000069.1 GCA_934403665.1 uncultured Clostridia bacterium
AGCGGATAAAAGCCGGGAAGCGGATTTGGCAGGGGTCTATTTGGACGCAGATTCCAAACGCTATTATCCGCTTGGCAATTTCGCCTCACATGTGATTGGATTTACGGGAACGGATAATCAGGGCCTGCTTGGCATTGAGATGGTTTACGATTCTGTTCTGAAGGGAAAACCGGGGCGAGTGGTTACTGCAAAAAAGGCGGACGGAACCGAAATGCCCTATAAACAGGAGCGTTATTATACGCCGGAAAACGGCACGGACATTGTTCTGACGATTGATCAGGCACTGCAGCATTTTCTGGAAAAGCATTTGGAGACTGCGGTGGCGGAGAACAAACTGCAAAAAGGTGCGGCAGGGATGATTATGGATGTTAAAACCGGAGAGATTCTTGCGATGAGCACCAAGCCGGATTTTGACCTGAACAATCCCTTCACGCTGAACAGTGAGGCGGAAAAACAGCGCATTGAGACCATTGCGGACAAGACAGAACGGGAAAAGGAATACAATGCGGCGATTCAGAAAATGTGGCGGAACAAAGCGGTTGTCGACAGCTATGAGGCCGGTTCTACTTTCAAGATTTTTGTCTCTGCCATGGCGCTGGAGGAGAAGCTTGTAACCCTAAACGACACCTTTTATTGCAGCGGGGTCAAAAATGTGGGCGGATGGCCTATTCACTGCTGGAAACGGCAGGGGCACGGCAGTCAGACCTTTGTGGAGGCACTGCAAAATTCCTGTAACCCTGCGTTTATGACGCTTGGCGAGCGGGTTGGAACGACTCTGTTTAAAAAATATTATGAAGGATTTGGATTCACCTCCAAAACCGGAATCGAACTTCCCGGAGAGACGTCCGGCGTCTTTTATCAGAAAGGAAGGTTCAACGAAGTGGAGCTGGCAACCAGCTCGTTTGGTCAGGGGCCTGTTGTCACCCCTCTGCAGATGCTTACGGCGGCAGCGGCGGTGGCAAACGATGGATATTTGATGAAGCCGCATCTTGTCAAACAATTCAATGATGAAAACGGCACTCCCACGCAGGTGATTGAGCCGACTGTGGTGCGGCAGATTGTTTCTCCCGAAACCTCCAAGCAGCTTCGCGAGCTTTTGGAAAAGGTTGTTTCGGAGGGAAGCGGAAACCGTGCTTTCCTGCCGGGTTATCATGTGGCAGGGAAAACCGGAACCAGTGAAAAGCTGCCCCGCGGTCAGCAGAAATATGTTTCTTCCTTTATCGGGTTTGCACCGGCAAACGATCCGAAAATTGCGGTGCTGATTGCACTGGATGAGGCGACCGGGGGAGATACCTACGGCGGTGTTATCGCTGCTCCGGTGGTCAAAAAAATCATGGAGGATTCTCTGCGCTATCTGGGGGTGGAACCGGATTTGACAGAGGAGGAGGCAGCAAAAACCGAGGTTGCCACTCCGGATGTGACCAAGAAATCCGTAGATGAGGCAAGAGGCGTCATGACAACCTTTAAATTGAATGTTAAGGTGGAAGGCAACGGTGATACCGTTTTGGAGCAGGTTCCGAAGGGCGGCGTCAAGGTGGCTGAAAACTCTACCGTTATCCTATATACCGAAAAAAGAGTTGTTCCGAAAACGACGAAGGTGCCAGATGTGACTGGCCTTACCTTTAAGGAGGCGGAACAGAAGCTTTCGGAATATGGGCTGAAAATGAGTGCTTCCGGCGATACTGGGGATAAGGTGGCAACCAAACAGTCTCCGGCAAAGGATGAGATGATTACTCCCGGCGGCACTGTGACTGTCACATTTGAGAAGAAAGCACATTAATAAAGGCGGAGGCAGGCTTCCGTCCTGCCGAAAGTGAGAAACCAAAGGAGGGTTCCCGAATGAGATTGGAAAAACTGATTCAAAGCATTGAGACCACTGCGGTGACCGGAGACAAAAATGTGGAAATCACCGGGATCGCATATGATTCCAGAAAAGTGCGTCCGGGTACTTTGTTTGTCTGTATCAAAGGCTTTCAGAGTGATGGACATTTATATACCAAAAGTGCCATCGAACGGGGTGCGGCTGCGATTGTCTGTCAGGACGATGTTGGTAGGCTGGATGTGCCCGTCATCCGGGTGGAAAACAGCCGGAAGGCTTTGAGCTGTCTGTCTGCTACTTGGTATGGGTATCCGGCGAAAAAGATGAAGATGATCGGCATCACCGGCACCAACGGGAAAACGACATGCACCTATTTGGTGAAGGGTATTCTGGAAAATTGCGGATATCAAGTGGGGCTGATCGGAACCAATCAGAATATGATCGGCTCAGAGATTCTGAAAAGCGAACGCACCACACCGGAATCTTTGGAACTGCAGGCATTGCTTGCGGAGATGGAAGAAAAAGGATGTAACTATGTTGTGATGGAGGTTTCCTCCCATTCGCTGTGCCTGGATCGGGTGGCAGGAATTCACTTTGATGTTGGAGTTCTGACGAATATCACACAGGATCATCTGGATTTTCACAAGACCATGGACGCATATGCCGAGGCAAAATCCATGCTGTTTGAACGGTGCGATATTGCTGTGCTGAACCGCGATGATGCCTATTATCCTTTGATGGCATCCAAGGCGAAGAAGGTGCTTTCATATGGGATTGACACCGAATGCGATCTCAGAGCTTCGGATATTGAAATTAACCGCAACGGGGTGACGTTTCAGGTGACAACGGCAGAAGAAAAGTATCTGACGCTTCTTCCGATTCCCGGACGGTTTTCGGTATACAATGCGCTGGCATCTATCGGTGTCGGTATGGCTTGTGGTATTCCAAGCGGCTTCATGAAACTGGCTTTGAAGAAACAAAAGGGCGTGAAGGGAAGACTGGAAATTGTGGATACCGGCACGGATTATACCATGATTATAGATTATGCGCATGCTCCAGACGGTCTTTACAATGTTCTTACCACCATCAACGAATTCAAAGAGAATCGGGTTATCACCCTGTTTGGTTGCGGCGGTGACCGCGACAAAACCAAACGTCCTATTATGGGAAAAATCGCCGGAGAGCTTTCGGACTATCTGATTGTTACTTCGGATAACCCGCGCACAGAGGATCCCTTTGCCATTCTGAAGGATGTTGAACGGGGTGTGAAAGAGACAAACTGTCCCTATGAAGTGATTGAAAACAGAATTCAAGCGATTCATCACGCAATGGATATTGCACAGCCGGGAGATATTGTTCTGCTGGCAGGAAAGGGGCATGAAACCTATCAAATTTTGCGGGACCGCACCATTCATTTGGATGAGCGGGAGGTCATTGCAGATTACCTGAAACGCTAAAAGCGAGAAACCCATATGCCGTGCGTTTGCCGGAATTGTTCCGGAAGAATCGTATGGTGCCAATCTTCCGGTTGCGGAACTCTTATCATACCACACAAAAGCTGAGGGGAGAACAATGAATTTAGAAATCAATGAGATATGCAGAGCAGTAAAAGGAAAATTGCTTCGTCCGGGTACGATGCGCCCGGTGACTTCGGTTCAGACCGACAGCAGGGTAAAAGCACCCGGCAGTCTTTTCGTGCCGATACGGGGCGAGCGTTTTGACGCACACGATTTTATTCATCAGGCGATTGAAAACGGTGCCTCTGCTGTATTGTGCGAGCGAGAGCCGGAAAAGGCGGGAGGACTTGCCGTCATTCAGGTGGAGGATACCCGCAGAGCGCTGGGGGATTTGGCGGCTTTTTATATTTCTTCTCTGCATCCCGATAAGGTTGCAGTGACGGGAAGCGTGGGAAAAACCACAACGAAGGAAATGCTCTATAACGTGCTTTCCCGGCAGGCGCAGACCTTGAAAACCGAAGGCAATTTCAACAATGACATCGGGCTTCCGCTGACGGTATTCCGCTTGACGGCGGAGGATCGGTTTGCAGTGCTGGAAATGGGAATGAGCCATTTCGGCGAAATTTCCTATCTTTCCAAGATTGCAAAGCCGCATGTGGGAGTCATCACGAATATAGGACATTCTCATATTGAAAATCTGGGAAGCCGGGAAGGAATTTTAAAGGCGAAACTGGAAATTCTGGACGGCTTGGATCCGCAGGGCACCTTGATTCTGAATGGAGACGATGATTTGCTGTTCGGCAGGAAAGATATGCTTCCCTGCAAGAACCTCTTTTTCGGCATTGAAAATCCGCAGTGTGATTTTCTTGCCAAGTCGATTGATGCAAAAGAGAGAGCAGTTTCCTTCACCTGTGACGGGCAGGATTACGTCATTCACACGCCGGGGGCGCACAATGTCTATAATGCGCTGGCGGCGATTGCCTGCGGCAAGCTGTATGGCATGGAGGAATCACGCATAAAAGAGGGAATCGAAGCATATAAACCTTATAGTATGAGGCTGGATATTCAGGAAAATCAAGAGACCGGCGTTAAGGTGATTGTGGATTGCTATAATGCATCTCCGGATTCTCTGCGTGCTTCTTTGGGAGTGCTTTCGGAGTATCACTCCAACCGCACGATTGCGGTTTTGGGGTCGGTTGCAGAGCTTGGAAATCACAGAGACTGCCTGTTGTTTGACATCGGAAAACAGTTAAAGACGATGGGGATTGATGTGCTTGTGACAACAACGGACGATTGCTTTGCGCTGTGCGACGGGGCAATCGGGGCAGGATTCCCGGAAGAAAATATCTATAATTTCAACAATAATTCAGATACCAACCGCTTTTTGGATGATTTCCTCCGTCCGGGGGATGTGGTGCTCACAAAGGGTTCCCGTATCTATAAGCTGGAGGAAGTCGCACAGCACTTGCTTGAGAAAGAAAGGAAGGAAGGATGATGATGCCAATGCAGAATATTGTTTCAGTCTCTTTGCCGATTCTTCTTTCTTTTCTTGTCTGCGTTTTTCTGATGCCTGTGCTGATTCCGCTTCTGCGCCGGCTGAAATTCGGGCAGAGTATCCTGGAAATCGGTCCCAATTGGCATGCAAAAAAATCCGGAACGCCTACGATGGGCGGCATCGGTTTTATTGTCAGCAGTGTTGCGGTTGCTCTGATTCTCGGATTTTCCGCGGATGTGATGCTGGCGGCAGGCTTTGCAGTGCTTTGCGGTTTGATTGGTTTTGCAGATGATTTTATTAAAGTTTGCTTAAAACGGAACATGGGATTTAATCCAAAGCAAAAAACGGCTTGTCTGATTGTGGCTATTCTGGCATTTATGTTTGCCTCTCACTCTTTGGGCATTACAGACACCGGTATTTATGTTCCCTTCTTCCGGGCGGAAGTTGATTTCGGATTTTGGTATTTTCCGCTGGTCTTTTTCATGATCATGGCGACTGTCAACAGTGTGAATCTGACCGATGGAATCGACGGTTTGGCGGGCAGTGTCACTTCCGTGGTCTGCGTTTTTTTCGCTATACTTGCGTTTGTGATGCGGCGGGTGGAGCTGGCTTATTTCGCTTGTGCTCTGCTGGGAAGCCTGATGGCCTTTTTGATTTTCAATCTGAATCCGGCAAAGGTCTTTATGGGAGATACCGGATCTCTGTTTTTGGGCGGAGCTTTGGCGGCGATTGCGGTCCTTCTGAAGCAACCCTTGATTATTGTTCTCGTCGGGTTGATTTATCTGATTGAGACGGCTTCTGTCATTATACAGGTTACATTTTTCAAGTTAACCGGGAAACGGGTATTTAAAATGTCGCCGATTCATCATCATTTTGAAATGTGCGGATGGAAAGAAAACAAAATTGTGCTGGTGTTCAGCACGGTGACGATTGTGATGTGTATCCTTGCATTTTTTTCGCTGTAAAGCGGTGCGGAATCATTTTCGGGTGCAAAGAGCCGAAGCCTTGCGGTTCTTTTTGTGCTTGGTCTATTCAAAAGGGGTGAGGCCATGAAAAAAAGTCAGGAAAAGAAAAAAAGAAAACCGGTCGATCATGTTCTGCTTGCCGTGCTGTTTACGCTGGTTTGCATGGGGCTGATGATGGTGTTCTCTGCCAGTGCACCCTCCGCCTTTGAAGAGTTCGGAGACAGTTTGCATTATTTTAAGCGGCAGCTGGCATGGGTCATCATGGGTTTTTTTGTCTTGGCGTTCGTATCGGTTGTGAACTATAAATCATATAAAAATACCCTGCCGATTCTGCTGGTGATTAATCTTGTGCTTTTGGTTTTGGTTGCCACGGTCGGAACGAATGTAAAAGGTGCGCAGCGCTGGCTCGGCATCGGGTCGTTTGGTATTCAGCCCTCAGAGCTGACGAAGGTGGTTGTTGTGGTCTATATGGCATCTTATCTGACGAAGCTTCAGACACAAAAACAGACCATCGCAACGGTATATGTTCCGCCGCTTATTATGGTCGGAATCCCTTTGGTTCTGATTATTTTGCAGCCGCATTTTTCTGCCATTATGATTATCGGTGTCGTGTGTGCCGCCATGATGATTGTGGGCGGTGTGAAATTTCGGTTCTTTGCGCCGGCTTTTGTGGCGGCAGGTATAGGAGGAACGGCTTTGGCGATTCTGGAACCGTATCGATTACAGCGGCTGGTTGCCTTTTCGGATCCTTTTGCGGATAAGCTGGGCGATGGGTGGCAGATTGTACAATCTTTGTATGCAATCGGCTCCGGCGGTCTGACGGGGCTTGGATTGAGCAGAAGCCGACAAAAGCATTTATACATTCCCGAACCGCAGAACGATTTTATTTACTCCATTCTCTGTGAAGAACTGGGATATATCGGCGCTGTTTTTGTCATTATCCTGTTTGTTCTTCTGGTGTGGCGCTGTTTTGTCGTGGCGGCGCGGTGTCCCGATCCCTTTGGCTCTCTTTTGGCTTTCGGCATGGGATTTCTGATTATTTTTCAGGTGATTTTCAATATCGGTGTGGCAACGGCATCCGTGCCGCCGACCGGAGTGCCTCTGCCCTTTTTCTCGGCAGGAGGCTCCTCGTTCCTGTTTCAGATGATTGCAATGGGAATTGTATTGAATGTTTCACGCTCGGCACAATAGCAGAATTTCAAGCGTGTTCGCTCTTCGTTTTTCTGAGGGGTTGCGAAGGGGGCGGATGCGGAGAAAAAAGCACTGAAAAACCGGCAAAAAAACAGAGCTACATACGATAAACAGCCCCGAAAGCAAGCTCCAAACTTAACCGATACGGATGAATTTGCAGCCAATCCTGTTATCAATTTGTTAGCATCTATATGTTAACATAATAT
>CAKRUL010000070.1 GCA_934403665.1 uncultured Clostridia bacterium
GCCGTCATCCGCGAAAAGGGATTCTGCATGGAAGAATATATCGACTATCTGAAACAATTTCCGTTCAGCGGCGAACATCTGCAAATCAGTGCAGAAGGAAAAAACTATGAGGTTTACTTTGTCCCAGCCGAGGAAAACGGGACAAAGGTTCCGGTGCCGAAAGACAAAGCATATGACCTCTCCGGAAACAATGTCGACGGTTTCATCGTGACCGTTACCCTATAACAAAATTGCCTTCTATGGGTCTTATGATGACAGCATAGAAGGCTCTTTTTTTATTCTTCTGCATGTTCCTGCAAATCCTGCTTTGCACTGCAATGAACCGTTTTGATGCTTTTCATCAGTTTATTTCTGGGAAGAAGCATATAATGTCCGCACCCCTGGCATTTGATACCGATATCCGCACCGACGCGCAGAACCTTGAAATGATAGCTCTTACAGGGATGGGGCTTCTTGAGTGTAATCATATCGCCAATTTGAATCTCCAAATCAGATGCTCCCTTCTTTGCGATGTCCTGATAAACCTGGACGGATCCGGAAAGAAAGGGGGGTGTAACACGTTACACCCCCTGTTTTCATCAGTTCGCAATGACAATGGTTTGTGCCTCAAAAGCACCGTTCACCGATTTTCCCACAACAATAATGAAGTCGCCTGCCTTGATGTCCTGCAAACGTTTTGTCGTTCCGGTTGCATTGTTTGTAATGGTTGTATTTCTGGAGTTAACAAAAATCTGTTTTGTTGTGCCGTCTGTCAGTTTCAGATTAATGTATCCATACGAGGTGTTGACGGATTCCACATTTCCGGAAACCTGCGCCACCTCAGAGGTGAGCTTGGAAACCTCAATCTTTGTAACCGTGCCGCTGTCGGTGGTAACCTTTGCAGACATATCCAGGCGAAGCGAATAGACATCCCCCTCTACCCCGTCTACAAGAATTTTGAGGTTTTTGTTCAAACTGTATCGTTTGCCCGAAATGACAACACTGGGATCGGAGGAAATGACAATCTCCTCGATTTTTCCGTTCAGCGTTCCGATTTCACTCTTTACTTCCAAACGGACAATTCTTCCGTAACTTGTGACGCAACGGACAACGGTATCTCCTTTTACCACATCCCGGAAAGAAGCGTCCGACCCGTTTCGTCTGATGACAACTTCCGATTTTGTCAGATACGTCTCTGTTTCGCCGGTATCACGTTTGATTTTCACTTTCAAATCATTGTCCAAATCAATGGATTGGATGGTTCCGCCGGTGAATTCAGACGTGCTGTTTTCAATATCGATCCGGATAATAACATCATTTTCATCCAGGGAAAGAATCGCATAATCCCGTGTGCGGACAACCGAAAGGGTTGACTTGGAATCTCCCACATAAACTTCACAGGTGCTCGGCGCCTGATATGTTTTCGTCACGCCGTCTGTTTGGTCAATCAGTTTGACCGTATTGGTTGCCCCTGTGTTAACGGCAGTCACTTCGCCTTTCACAACATTGGCTACGGCAGGAGCCTGATAAAGCATTTCTACGCGGAAAACCATATTGTTCTGGAACATGATAATCACATCTTCGCCAATCTTCAGTTCCTCCGCGTCCACCGTTGCGCCGTTTAAAGCAAAGGTTGTCATGCTGTTTCTGTCATACGAGGTTGTCTTGCCGTTGGAAGCTTTCAACGTAAGCTTGTCCGAAGAAACACTGTCCAGAGAACCATATGTAAACATAATATTCTGCTTTTCCATCGCACGATACAGAAGAACGGCAGCCTGCGCCCTTGTCACATCATAACTGGGTTCAAAGGTTGTCGCTGTCATCCCCAGCATCAGACCTTCCTCTTTTACATATTTCACAAATTTTCTGGCATCGGAAGGGATGCTGGATTCATCGGAATAACCGGTATCGGAATCAAAATTGTCCCTGACAGCGTCATACTGATTCATCACCTTGGTCAGATAAACAGCCGCTTCGTAACGTTTGACCGGCTGCTGAATGCCGATATTGTTGACGATGTTTTCCACTTCATCCAAAGTGAAAATGCCGCGGTATAAAAGAAAAGAAACTTCATAAGGATAAGGAATGGAAAGTCCTTTCAAATCATCCGCGAACAATTCTTTGATCTCCTCTTTGTGTTCGGCATATACGGAATCACTGGAGCCGAGAATTCTTGCAATCAAAAGCATCATTTCGTTTTGCGTCACTTTATTTTCCGGCTGATAGGTTCCGTCCGGATAACCATTGATAATGCCTTTCTGCGCCATCGCCGCAATCTGCTGAACTGCCCAGTTGTATTTGGTCTCATCCAAATCAGAAAAGCCGGCGGCAGCAAAGCCGATGACGCTGGCGGAAAGCAGCAGCGTAACCGCAACAAGTGTTGAAATTAATTTTTTAACCACGGATATTCCTCCTTATTTTTGCATCATCACTTGTACCAGTATGCGAACCCATGCAAAGCATGGAAAAATCCATGCGAAATGAGTTCAGATATTTTCACAAGCGTTTTCAAGCATTAGAGCGTCAAACCCTATCTGGTTTTCAACTTCATATACTTTATTGTTATTCTATCATAAAATTCTGCAAATTACAACAAATAATTCAGGGTTCCATTTTTTGAAAAAAAGAGAGGAAAAGCGAGCTTTCCCTCTCCTCATTTTTATATGATTTCTATCGTTTCATTTTCTGCATTCCAGGAAACCGCGCCGCCAATGTTCTCCACCAAGAATCGAACAGGAACATAGGTTCTTCCGTTTTCGATAAAAGGTGCAACATCGGATTTTATCCTCCGGATTTGAGAAAGCATTGCCTCTGTGGAACCCACGGTAAGCCGGAGCTGCTCATAACCGCCTTTGTTTTTGATCACAACTTCCTGCGTTTCCTCGTTCCATTCTACCGAGCATCCCAAGCTTTCCGCCACAAGTCTTGCCGGAAGCATGGTTCTGTCGTTCCGTATGATAGGTGCAACATCATTGGTATAAACCGCAAGACCCTTTTGGTATTCCGTGGAATTCAGCTTCAGTCTGATTCCCGGCACATAATCAGTGACGGGTCTTCCCGTGCCGTTCTTTTCCAGATAGACCATTTTCCCGTCGACATATTCCATAATATATAAATTCTCTCTGCACGGATAAATCCGCGGCTTGTAAATTCCGGGGATGAGTATGCTTCCTTCGGAATTCACCACATCAAAGGACTCAGACATATTATAGTTTGTTGCTCCGTTCACCGGTGCACGGAAAAATCCTTTTACATAAGGATTCACCTTGTAATCAAAGGGGACTTCCGTTCCCGTCTTGTCAAAAAACTTGAAGTTGGACTCATTGCCGTTCCCGGCAAGCTGTGCCCTGAAATACTCCGTGTCCGATATCTGCATAACATAAGAATATTCAAGCGGAATCACCACCTGAAAATGTTTGTCCACCAGACCCACTTTTCCGGTATTTTGCTGACCGAGAGGTTCCACGCTATAGCAGTCGCCCCAATCATTGGTGAGTGCATATCCCATGGAATTCAGTTTTTGTTCGGTCTCCGACTTCTTCTCCACATAAGGCGTCCCGTCGGGGTTATACAGTGTTGTTTCTGATCCCTTCCGAATCGAATAATAGCCCTTCGCTTTATTTTCAGATGCATAATTCACATCATCGTGCCGTATCTTGCCGTCCGGTCCCAGAATTGCGATATGCCCGGAAATCATCACCCGGTATACCGTATCAAGATACTTAAAAATAATCGAGGAATATTCAAAAGGCACAATCACCTTTCCGTTCACATCAACCACTCCGTACTTGCCGTCCTTCTGAACGCAGAACTCTTCCTTGCTGAGACAAGAAATCGCATCGTATTCAAAGGGAACCTTCACCTTTTCCTCTGTCGTGATGACGCCTTTTTTTTTGCCATCGGAAGCCATCATAAGATCCGAGTTGAAAACCGTTGCGAGATAGGCATATTTTCCTTCGGGGATGATCGCATTTCCCTGAAAATCCAAAAGGCTTGCATAAGAATGCTGCGCCTCATCCGTTCTTTGTGCAATAAGATACTTGTCGGAAACCAATCCGCCCAGATTTTCATATTTTGCCGGAATAACAAACTCACCTTTGTCATTCAAAACACCGAGGTTGTTGTCTTTCTGATCCTTTTTTGCAACCGCAGTTCCAAGCCCTTCAATATAAAGAGGACTATTATTAAAATCCGTTTCATTGGTCCCAAGGGAAAAGAACGCGACTCGGTAGCCCTCTATAAAATCCGAAGCAAAGGTAAGGGTGTCCCCTGCTGCGCTCACCGAGAAAACAGGACACAAAAGTGATACCGCCAGAATCATTGCCAGCAACTTTTTCATGTGTTTAAATTCCTTTCCATTTTTTGATTTCAGTATACTCTGCCGTGATGGAATTGTCAACCGGATTTTGAAACGGAAAGAGTCGGTAATGAAAAACAGAAGTCTGAACCGTTTGATGATATGGAAGGCAGTGAAAAAGCACAGGGAATTTCCTGTGCTTTCTGAAATCAATAGTTGGTCGCCTTGACTTGAAAATAGGCCTTTGGTTTTTTACAAACAGGGCAGCTTTCCGGAGCCTTGGAGCCCTCGTGCACATAACCGCAGTTGCGGCAAACCCATGCCGTGCTGTTCGGCTTTTGATAGACCGTATCGCCGTTGATATTGTCAAGCAGAGCCTGATACCGTTGCTCATGTGTTTTCTCAACGTCCGCAACCATTTTGAAGAGAGCGGCAATCTGCGGAAGATTGTCCTCCTCCGCCTGCTGCTGAAAAACCGGATACATCTCCGACCATTCACCGTGTTCTCCGTCAATGCCGACCTGCAGGTTTTCCTTGATGGTTCCGACAGTGGAGAGAATGTCATACCACAGTCTGGCATGAGCACGCTCATTGACGGCAGTTTCCTCGAATAATTCTGCCATCTGCTCATAGCCTTGCTTTCGTGCGGCTTCCGCAAAATACAGATATTTATTGGTTGCCATGGATTCCCCTGCATAGGCATTCCAAAGATTTTTTTCCGTTTGGGTTCCCTGAATTTTTTCCATTGCTTGCGTTCCTTTCTTTATTGATTCTATCCTCTATTTTTGTCAGATATTTCTTCTTTATACATGAAAAAAGCATTCTTGCTCGATTGACAAAAAATTTATTTTCCGATACTATAGAAAGAAAAAAGAAAGGCAAGGTGGAATAAATGAGCGCATATGCGTCTATATTAAACAGGAGAACCATTAGAAAATTTACCCAAAAGCCTATTGAGCGGGAAACATTGGTGAAAATGATCAATGCCGCAAGGCTGGCGCCGTCCGGAGCAAATCTGCAGCCGTTGAAATATCTCGTGGTGACGGACAAAAACTTGCTGGAAGATGTGTTCCGAACCACCAAATGGGCCGCCTACCTCGCACCTCACGGAACGCCGAAGGAAGGAGAAAAGCCCACTGCTTATATTGTTGTTTTGGTGGATACCGCCATCCGCAAGGATGCGGACAATGACGCCGCTGCTGCCATTGAAAACATTTTGCTGACCGCAGAGGATGAGACCATCGGCACCTGCTGGATCGGTTCGGTAGACCGGGAAGCCCTTGCAAACATCCTGAACGTTCCGAAGGGGCAAATCATTCATTCTGTCATCGCCCTTGGATATAAAGCGCAGGAATCCGAAGCAACAGAGATGGAAAACGGCGACGTCAAATATGCTATGGACGAACACGGCGTCGTTCGTGTGCCGAAGCGCAAGCTTTCCGACATTGTTCGTTTTATTTGAATATCGATGAAAAGGCAAGAAAATCAAAGAAAATGAAAGAAATATGAATATTTTCCCAAAAAAACGGCAATTATTTCAGAAAAATAACAGTTGAAAAAAAAGAACCAAATGGTTATGATAATGTTAGCACTCGGTGATGAGGAGTGCTAACATTTCAATTTACATTGTTCACATTTATATTTCTCTATACAGGAGGTAATTCAAATGAAATTAAAACCATTAGGCGACAGAGTGGTATTGAAAACCGTTGAAGTGGAAGAAACAACCGCAAGTGGCATTGTGCTTCCCGGAAATGCGAAGGAAAAACCGTCCATGGCAGAAGTGATTGCAGTCGGCCCCGGCGGAGTGGTAGACGGCAAAGAAGTCAAAATGTACGTCAAAGTCGGCGATAAGGTAATCACCAGCAAATATTCCGGTACAGAGGTCAAACTGGACAAAGAGGAATATATCGTCGTACGGCAGAACGATATTTTGGCAATTGTTGAGTAATGGGAAAGTAAACAAGGAGGTAATATAGTATGGCGAAACAGATTACATTTTCTGAAGAAGCAAGAAAAAAACTGGAAAGCGGCATTAACCAATTGGCTGATACCGTAAAAATTACATTGGGTCCGAAAGGAAGAAATGTTGTATTAGATAAAAAATTCGGTTCTCCGCTCATCACAAACGACGGTGTCACCATCGCGAAGGAAATCGAATTGGAAGATCCTTTTGAAAACATGGGTGCACAGCTTGTCAAAGAAGTGGCAACCAAAACAAATGACATTGCCGGAGACGGTACCACAACTGCAACCTTGCTGGCACAGGCTTTCATCCGTGAAGGACTGAAGAACCTGGCAGCAGGCGCAAATCCCATGATTGTGAAAAAAGGAATCAAAAAAGCGGTTGACACAGCTGTCAAATCCATTGAAGCAAATTCCCAGAAAATCAAAGGAAAAGAAGACATTGCAAGAGTTGCGGCAATTTCTGCTGCCGATGAAACCATCGGTTCTCTGATCGCAGAGGCAATGGAAAAAGTTACGGCTGACGGCGTCATTACCGTGGAAGAGTCCAAAACGGCGGAAACCTATTCCGACGTTGTGGAAGGAATGCAGTTTGACCGCGGTTACATCTCGCCTTACATGGCTACGGATACCGAAAAGATGGAAGCCGTCATTGACGATGCGTACATTCTGATTACCGATAAAAAAATCTCCAACATTCAGGAAATTCTGCCCTTGCTGGAACAAATCGTACAGACCGGCAGAAAACTGGTTATCATCGCAGAAGATGTGGAAGGCGAAGCGCTGGCAACTCTGCTTGTAAACCGTCTGAGAGGAACCTTTACGGTTGCTGCCGTAAAAGCCCCCGGATTTGGTGACAGAAGAAAAGC
>CAKRUL010000071.1 GCA_934403665.1 uncultured Clostridia bacterium
GAGGAGAGTCCTGTGGAATTCCCCAAGATTTTTGGTCCCAGAATATTTCCGTCAAATTGTTGCAGTGCAAGAATGAAAACGGAAAACCAAACTGCCTGGAGAGGGTTGACAAATAAAATGATAATGATGCTTGGGATGGCGCCGATAAACGGCCCGAAATAGGGAATAATATTGGTAATTCCCACAATTACACTGATCAGCAACGGATACGGAAAGCGGAAAATGCGCATTCCGATGAAGCAAAGAACGCCGATAATCAGAGAATCAATCAGTTTTCCGATAATAAAGCCGGTAAAAGTATCATTGGTGTAATGCCCGAAATGAATGATCTGTTTTGCCCGCTCGCTTCCAAAGCAGGAAAAAAGAAATTTGTTGATTTGTGCAAAAAACTTTTCCTTGCTTCCAAGCATATAGACCGAGAGAATCACACCCAAAATAATATCCAGAACAGAGCCGGCGATTTTTGCAGTCAGTCCGTACAGCAAAGGAAGCGTTTTGTTTAAAAATTCATACGATTTATTCAGCAGGTCTCCCGTGGAGGTGATGAAGCCGTCCAGCCGGGAAGCGATTCCATCAGTTGGAATATTCCAATCTGCCAGAAGGGTGTTGACCTGATTCGTGAGGTTATTTACAATGTCGGGGATTCCCATCACCAGGCTGCGCAGACTGATCAGCAGCTGCGGCAGAAGAATCCGTATAAAAATATAAAGCAAAAGCAATGCTAATAAATAGGTGACTGCGATGGCGAGTCCTCGTTTCAGTTTCGGACGCTTCTTCCTGCGCTCCAAAAGAAATGAGAGAAGACTTTCCGTTTTTTTCAGAAGCGGATTCAGCAGATACGCAAAAGCGAATGCATAGAGAAAGGGGAGCAGCAGGGAGACAATTTTTGCGGTAAAACCGGTAAAATGCGAAATGTTTTTCAGCAGCATATAAAACAGAATCGAAAAACAAACAGCACCTGTTGCGTATAATGTGATTTTAAAATATTTTTGATCAAGTTTAAACTTCATGAATCCCCCTATTGCATTCTGCCGGTTTTCTGCGGAAACCATTGCTTCGCACAGAAATTTTGATTTGCGATATTATTATAGCCTACTTTTCTGGAAAAGTCATTAGGGAATTACATTATTTATGGGTGTTTGACGGAAAATTAACAATTTATTCATCAATTTTTAGGAAAAGAGAGGTCTCTATGGAAAAGAGAAAAATGTTTTCCGGGCATTTAGGATTCATTTTGGCGACGGCGGGTTCTGCCGTCGGCTTGGGAAATTTGTGGCGTTTTCCAACGCTTGCAACCAAATACGGAGGAGGAATTTTTGTTCTTCTGTATGTTGTTTTTGTTGTTACAATCGGTTTTTCCTTAGTTCTGACCGAGGCAGCCATCGGACGGAAATTTCATTGCAATGCTGTGGATGCCTATCGTAAAATCAACAGCAAATTTACCTTTCTGGGGTACATTGCGGTTTTGGTTGCCTTTTTCATTCTGTCTTATTATTGTGTGATCGGCGGCTGGATTTTAAAGTTTATCACCGTATATTGTTCTGGGAATGGTTTTCTTGCGGCGGAGGATGGTTTTTTCGGCGGATTTGTCTCGGAAAATACGGAGCCGCTTCTGTTTCAGGCACTCTTTGTGCTGTTCAATATATTGGTCGTGATGCTTGGCGTACAAAACGGTGTGGAACGCCTGAATAAAATTCTGATGCCTGCATTGATTCTTCTTTCCGTTGTGGTGAGCATTTTTGCCATGCGTATGGAGGGGGCATTGACAGGATTAAGATATTATCTGTTTCCCGATGTTTCCAAGCTTTCGCTCAATGCAGTGCTGGCGGCCTTGGGGCAAATGTTTTTTTCGCTCTCCCTCGGCATGGGAGTTACCATCACATACGGCTCTTATGTCCGAAAGGATATTGACTTGGAGAAGGCAACCGGAAAAATTGAGATTTTTGACACAGGCATTGCTCTGTTGGCAGGCTTCATGGTGATTCCGGGCATCTTTGCCGTTTTTTCTTCCAGTCCGGAGGAACTTGAAAATGCTCTTCAGGCGGGATCCGGTCTGGTCTTTCTCACCTTGCCGAAAGTTTTTGCGAGGATGCCTTTTTCGTCATGGCTCGGAGCCGCCTTCTTTCTGCTCATTTTTTTTGCGGCTCTGACCTCCTCGATTGCATTGATGGAGACCGCCATATCGGTCTGGAAGGAGAAACTGCACTGGAGGAGAAGAAGCTGTGCAGTCACAGTCGGTTTGTTGGCATTTCTGGCAGGGATTCCGGCTTCTTTGGGATATGGTGTGTGGGACTCCGTTTCCGTTTTGGGAATGAACATTCTTGATTTTACCGATTTTTGCGCCAATCAGCTTTTGATGCCCTTCGGAGCAATGATGACCTGCATTCTTGTCAGTTATCTTTGGGGAACACATCATCTGACAGACGAAATTAAAAAATCCTCCGCCTTTCGCCGGGAAAAACAATATTTGATATTCCTGAAGTATATCACGCCTGCGGCGGTTGCGGCAACCCTAATCTCTTCTGTTTTAAATGCGGCCGGAATCATCAACCTATAAGATTGTTCATTTTCTGTCAGCTTGCTATTGATTTTCTGCCTGGAAAATAGTATAATTTAGCTAATTGTAAAAGAATAATATGGTTAATGAGATCTCCTATGGGGTTTGACTTTAACCAATCCAGGAAAGGCGGAGTGGCTAAGGTGAAAAAAATCAAAGTTGAAGTATGTTCCGGAACGCAATGCGTCATGATGGGAGCAATGGACATTGTTGCCTCCATTCAGAGTCTGTCCTCTTTAAAACAGCAATTGCGGATGGATCGGAAAATAGAGATTGTAACCAGCAAATGCTTCGGGCTTTGCAAAGAGGGAAAATGCGGTCCCTTTGTGCGTGTGGATGGAGAACTGATTGAAAATGCGGATAGCGAAAGCGTGATGTCGCATATCATATCCATTGTGAGCCAAAAAGGAGAAGGATGCTAATGAGAGGTATTTATACGCCAGTTACAAAGATTCGCCGTCAGGTTTTTACAGAGATTGCAAAGCTGGCTTATTCGGAGAAATCGGATCACGATTTTGACGAGATTCCATATACGATTATTCCGGGAGAAATTCCGCAGTACAGAGAAAGTGTTTTCATGGAACGGGCGATTGTGGGAGAACGCTTGCGCCTTGCGATGGGGATGCCGATCCGGAGAGTGGATGAACATTCGGTGATCTCAAAGGGATTGCATAACTACCGCTGTGATGAGATTAAGCTGGAAGATCCTCTGGTGAATGTCATCAGTTTTGCATGCGCTGCCTGCCCCCCCAACTCTTACATGGTGACGGATAACTGCAGAAATTGTCTTGCCCATCCCTGCACATCGGTTTGTCCGGTGAAGGCGGTTTCCATTGTGCACGGAAGATCTCATATTGATAAAGACAAATGTGTCCGTTGCGGCAGATGTGCAGAGGTTTGCCCCTATAATGCGATTACGAACTATAAACGTCCCTGCGCGGCGGCCTGCGGCGTGGATGCGATCGAAAGCGATTCGCTGGGCAGAGCAAAAATCAATCACGATGTCTGTGTCGCCTGCGGAATGTGTATTGTAAGCTGTCCTTTTGCAGCAATTGCGGACAAGTCGGAATTATACCAGATTATTACAGCAATTAAAAACAAGAAAAAAGTCTGTGCGGCAATCGCTCCGTCGTTCATCTCTCAGTTTGGACCGCTGGCTACGCCGGAAAAGGTCTTCGAGGCGATTAAGGCCCTTGGATTCCACGAGGTATATGAGGTGGCAATCGGTGCGGACGCAGGCGCGGTGGAGGAAGCACATCACTATGTCAATCACGTGGCAAACGGGAAACAACCTTTTCTCGGCACCTCCTGCTGTCCGTCCTGGGCGGCGATGGCAAAGAAGAATTTCCCGGAGTATGCGGCATGCATTTCAGAATCCTCTACCCCGATGGTTGCGACAGGCAAGCTGATTAAGAAAGAGAACGAAGATGCGATTGTCGTGTTTATCGGTCCTTGTATTTCCAAGAAGCTGGAGGCTTCCCGTAAAGAAGTTCGTCCTTATATTGATTTTGTGATTACCTTTGAGGAACTGATGGGTATGATGGTTGCAAAGGGAATTGAGTTTGACGATTACGATGCGGATCAGAAGGTCAATCAGGCATCTAAGGCAGGGCGCGGTTATGCTGTTGCAGGAGGTGTCTGCGAAGCGATTGCAGGGTGTGTGAAAGAATTTTATCCCGAGGTGGAAATGAAAATTGACCGTGCGGAGGGTCTTTCCAACTGTAAAAAGATGATGATGATCGCCAAGGCCGGAAAGCGGAACGGTTATCTTTTGGAGGGGATGGCATGCCCCGGCGGATGTGTCGGCGGACCCGGCACATTGACGCCTCCGGCAAAAGCAACGGTTGCGGTGAAAAAATTCAGCACCTCCTCCGAAATGCAGTCGCCTATACAGAATGATTTGATTAAGGGCTTGGAAGAATAAAAGAAAACGGGAAAGCAGGTGCGGCGTGCGCCTGCTTTTTTGAATCCGATCTTCTTTCAGAAAACGTTTTATAGCGCCTTTTGCCTTGCAAAAGCGTTTTTATCTTGCTATAATAGAAACATATTGATTAAAAAACGGAAAGGATCATTGCCATGAAAAAAGAATTCAATGAGATTTCGGCGCGGATCAGGGAATTGCGTGAAGTCTGCGGATATTCCCAGAAACAGCTGGCAGAGGAACTCGGCATTGAAGAGAGCGTCTATGCCGGTTACGAGCAGGAGGGCGAAAATATTCCAATCAGCGTTTCACTGAGATTATTACCGGCGTCGGTGCGAAGCTTGACACCTATCACATTGTAAAGCGCGGGGAAGGAAGAAGCGTCAGCCGGTATCCCGGTTATCGGTTCGAAGATCTTGCGTTTCATTACAATCATAAGATAATGCAGCCTTTGCTGGTAACGTTGGATCCGTCAGATAAGCCGGCTGATTTGGTCGCTCATTCCGGACAGGAGTTCAATCTTGTGCTGGAGGGATCGATCGTCGTTGTGTTTGACGGGAAGGAATTGATTCTGAATGAGGGAGATTCCATTTACTTCAATCCCACTTATCCTCACGGGCAGAAATGCTATGGGGATCAAAAAGCGAGATTTCTTACCATGATTGCCGAGTAACAGAGGAAAGAGAGATTTTACATATGATATTAGACCGTTTTTTACCGAGAAAGGAGTTTGACTCCTATGAAGATTTTAAGAAAAATTATACAGTAAATGCGCCGGAGAATTTCAATTTCGGCTTTGATATTGTGGATGCCTGGGCAAAAGAGCAGAAGGATTACAGAGCCTTAGTCTGGTGCAATGACCACGGCGAGGAATACACGTTCACCTATGAGCAGATGAGCAAGCTGAGCAACAAAGCGGCAAACTTTTTTAAGGCAAAGGGCTTGAAAAAGGGCTCCGTTGTGATGCTTATTTTAAGAAGACGCTGGGAATACTGGGTATGCGCAACGGCGTTGATTAAATTGGGTGTGATCTTTATTCCCGGAACCTTACAGCTGACCAAGAAAGATATTGCTTACCGCGCAAATGCGGCAAATATTGAAATGTTTGTCTGTGTGAATGACAATTACGTTGTGGAGCAGGTGGAAAAGGCGCTGCCGGAAATGCCGTGTGTGAAAAATATCGGGCTTGTCGGTGACACTGACCGGGAGGGCTGGTTCAATTTTAACCGGGAACTGGAACATTATTCTGACGAGTTTGAAAGACCGGTTGGCGCGGATGCGGTAAAGGGTATCGACATCATGCAAATTTATTTCACATCCGGAACGACCGGAATGCCGAAAATGGTAATGCATAATTATTTTCATCCTTTGGGACAAATTGTGACAGCGAAATATTGGCAAAGAGTGCAGGAAAACAAGCTTCACATGAGCGTCTCTGATTCCGGATGGGCAAAGTTCGGCTGGGGGAAAATTTACGGTCAATGGTGTTGCGGAGCGACGGTATTCTGTTATGATATGGATAAATTTATTCCCTCCAAGCTTTTGGAGGTGATGCAGAAGTACCAGCTGACGACTTTCTGTGCACCGCCCACGATGTATCGCTTTATGCTGCAGGAGGATGTAAAAAGCTATGACCTGTCCAGCATAGAAAACTGGGCAACTGCCGGAGAACCGTTGAATGCAGAGGTTTTCAATCAATGGCTGAGGCTGACGGGAGGAAAAATTCATACCGGCTTCGGGCAATCCGAGGGAACGGTTTTGTTCGCCGATTTTGAGTGGTTTGAGCCGATTCCGGGTTCTATGGGCAAGCCTTCCCCGATTTATGACATTCGGCTGATCAATGAAAACGGCGAGGAGTGCGACAGCGGAGAAGAAGGAGAAATCGTCATTTTCAACGTAAAGGAAAAACCGCCTGTCGGTTTATTCGTAGGGTATTATAAAGACGAAGAGCAGACGAATCGTGCGCTGGGAACCGGAAATTATAATCTGAAGGATGTTGCATGGCGAGACAACAACGGATATTATACTTTTGTAGGCCGGCACGACGATGTGATCAAATGCTCCGGATACCGAATCGGACCCTTTGAGGTTGAAAGCGCACTGATTGAGCATCCGGCGGTTGTTGAATGCGCCATCACTGCTGCTCCCGATCCGATCAGAGGTCAGGTGGTCAAAGCCACAATTGTTCTGGCAAAGAGCTACAGTGCTTCGGATGAGCTTGTGAAGGAGCTGCAGAACCATGTCAAAAAAGCAACGGCGCCTTATAAATATCCAAGAATTGTCGAGTTCGTTGATGAACTGCCGAAAACATTGGGCGGAAAAATCAAGAGAGCTCAAATCCGGCACAATGATAGCAAATAGAGTTTTTTCACAAAAATACATGGAGACATTTGTGTCCGGTTTTTCAGAACCTATTACAGGAAGGATCAAGGAAAATGATACTGGGAAGGATTTCTGAACCGCTTCTGGCTTGGTATGACCGCAGCGCCAGAATTCTGCCTTGGCGGGAAGACCCAACACCCTATCGGGTATGGATTTCCGAAATCATGCTTCAGCAAACCCGGGTGGAAGCTGTGAAACCGTATTTTGAACGGTTTGTGGAGCAACTC
>CAKRUL010000072.1 GCA_934403665.1 uncultured Clostridia bacterium
ACACCCAGCTCACCATCTTCGGCGGCTTCGCTCCCAACAGCAGCTCCGCAGAGGTGCTGTCCAAAGCCCTGGGCAGTCGTACCGTTATGTCGGGATCTGTTTCCCGAAGCCGAAACGATCCTTCGGAATCCTTGCAGATGATCGAGCGACCTCTGCTGACACCGGACGAGCTGAAATCTCTTCCTAAAGGTCACTTCGTGGTGATGAAAACCGGAGTCCATCCCATGCGAGTCAAGCTGAAGCTGTTCTTCAAATGGGGCATCGAATTCGATGAGGATAACCCTTACGCCGTAGCCGACCACGGCGGCCGTGAGGTCAAGTACGCCGAGAAGAAGGAACTCATGGACGGCATCATCAAGAAATACCATCCCGACTGGATCGTCAAGGATAAGCCTGCAACAGACGGCGGCACCGCCATCAGTGGTCAGGATCAGGCACAGACCGAGAGCCATGAGCCACAGCAGACACCGCCCAAGAAGCCCGGCGACAAGAAAGGCGGCGGTGGAGCCATCATAAGAGAGAAACCATCTGCCAAACAAACAACACCTTTACCGAAACCGGAGGTGAAGCCGAATGAGCCGTCTTGATTTTCTATACCGTCAGGAACTGCCGCACCGAGCCGTGTCGGTCTACACCTACCTTGTCGATAGAGCCAACAAGGACGGCGAATGTTGGCCTGCGATCCCCACCATCGCCTCGGAGCTGAAGCTGTCGCAGTCCACCGTCCGACGCGCACTCCACGATCTACGTAAAGCCGGACTGCTTGAAACCGAACAGCGATACCGCACCAAGGGCGGCAAGAGCAGTCTGCTTTACAAAATCCGAAGCGGATAACTGCCGAAAAAATATACACCTTCCGCCGAGGGGGAACTATACCTTCTCGGTGGCAGGTGGTACCTGTCATGATGACAGGAGAAAGCGAACTACCCATCTTAAGAGATACTACGGCAGAATAGAAAAATATTTACCGCGAATTTGCAAGAGATAACCAATAGATTTTATGGCAGTGGTCTTTTTTAAAATCATAAAAGCATATTTGAACGTGTCAAATTCATTAATGTGTTCTTTTTTTATATTCTTCGTAACCATTGTAATTTTTATAAAACGAAAAAGAATAATCAACAAATTGTTTTAGTACTTCTTTTTCGTAGACAAATTGTTTCTCTAATTTATCAATAACTTTGTGTATTATATTAATATCTCTCTTTTGATAGTATTTTTGAATCATAAACGATAAAGATTGCATCGTTTGAGGAACTGTCTCATAAAGTGAAATTGTTTCTTTTATTGTTTTATCATCACAGTGAAGTTGATCGACAATCCATTTCATGCCGCCGAAAATGATTTGTCTATGTTCTGCCAATCCAAATAGTGTTCTAATAATCGTATAGAGAAATCTTGTATTATCTTCGAAATTCTGGTTGACGATATTATCTTGCAAAGCCTTTATTACCCCAAGAATACAATACGTTCCAGTATATAATATTGTTTTACTGTCAATTGTTTTATCAGCTCTTGGCCTCACAACTTCAATTACTGCTCCACCTTCTTCATGCCCGAGTTTATTAACTATAGCACTAAAAATATAATTGTCAGTAGATATGTTTTCCCTAATTGATATACTTGTGATGGTAAAATAAAACATCTGCCGCAATGTTTTGGATCCAACATCATATAAATATTGTTTTATTGCATCTTCATACAGTTTTTTGAATAAATCAAAAGGAATATCTTTTAATTCGTATTTCTTATTTCCCAAAGCGACAGTATGGAAAAGCCGTTTATTTATATCATATCCAATTATTGTTCTTGAATGAGTTCGTGGATCATTGATATCATCCGGAAATTGGTCGTGCCAATACAAATCGATTAAAATGTAATGGTCTTTGTTGATTTCGTCAATTAATATGTCAACTATTTGGTCAGGTGAGGACTCCCATAAATCAATTTCGCGAGTATCAAGAATATCATCATAATAATTCATTTGATTGACATATATCCCACTTCCAAAGTTCAAATCAAGATTTTCCGACATAAGAATATCCAAATGAGTCGCCAACCAAGCTTGGGCATATTGGGATGTTTGAATTATCCCTAATCTACATGATATTCTACAGTCCATAGAATAGACTACATTACAGTCGAAAGGAAGTATTTTTTTGTCCATGATTTACCTCTCATAATACTTTGCTTGTGCAGTAAACATATCGCGGTAAATGCCACCATCAATTGCCATCAGTTCATCGTGTGTGCCATATTCTGCTATCGTTCCATTTGCAAACACTGCGGTACGATCAGTAAATCGCGTTGAAGACAAACGGTGGGAAATGTAAATCGCTGTACGTTTTTCTGCAAGTTTGTGAAAGTTACGATAGATATCGTATTCTGCGATAGGATCGAGTGAAGAAGTAGGCTCATCAAAAACCACTATGGGCGCACCTCGATAGACTGCACGCGCGATAGCAATCTTCTGACTCTCTCCGCCTGAGAGTTCAATGCCATCCGGATCGAACGTTTTGTATAGATATGTATCCACTCCATTCGGGAGCGTTTCCACGCGTTTAGTAAGTCCACAACGGTTAATGGTATCCATGAGTTTTGCTTGATCATATTCTGTATCCATCGAAATGTTTTCGCAGAATTTGAATTGAAATATGTTAAAATCCTGAAAGACCACGCTGAGAAGTTTATAATATTCCGTGAGCGGAATATCCCGTGACGGAATGCCGTTGACTAATATTTCTCCCTCTGTTGGCTCATAAAACCTACAAAGTAGCTTAACAAATGTAGTCTTCCCAGCACCATTAACGCCTACAATTGACAATGTTTCTCCACATTTAATCGTAATGTTAACATTTTTTAGTATCATTCGGTCAGTTTTTGGATATTTAAATGAAACATTACAAAAATCAATTTGAACATTCTCAGACATTTTGATATGAGTTTTTCCATCGTTATACTTTTGCTTTTCGGAAATGGAAAGGCAATGTCTGTAATCTTTAAGGTACCAAGCGGTTTGAGTCATAAGATACGAGTAGTTCGTCGAGATGCTAGTTATTAAATTTGAGAACGTACTTGCCGCTGTAAGATACATCGAAAAATCACCGACGGTCATGGAACTGTGTATAACATCAACTGCAAGGATTATATACACGAGAATGTCTTGAACCATACCGACAATGCCAGCAATACTTTGTAGTGACAAAAGTTTTTGTTGAAATGCCTTATCAAGAGGAAAGAGTTCCTTTTGCCAGCTATTTTCTGTTTTGTTATAAATCCAGCCTTCTATATTGTTCATGCGGATTTCCTTGCCTGAGAGAGGAGACCCCATAAGTCCCATAAAGTATGAATTTGCGCGATCCGCGCGCTTTCGATCATTGTTGTATTTGTGCGGAAGTTTTCGCGCATATTTGTCGATGAAAAAACGTATCGCCGCTGATGTGACGATGATTCCAAGAATAAGTGGGTTAAGTGTAAAAACTACTGCACTTATACTGAAAAGTGTTATAAAGGAACCGACTACCGCAGTTGTAAGCTGAATCACTTTATCAAAACGGTTATTCTTCGCAAGCCAAACGTAATCTTGCATCTCCGGATTCTCCAACGTAGCATAACTCATGTCCATAACTGATCTTGCCAATTCTTCGGAAACACCAAAACGAAGTTTTTCGCGTTCACTAGAATCCCAAACACCAAAAGCTCCAGATATTAATTTTATTATAAACGATGTTAGAGCCATCAATCCTGAATAAAAAATTACATTTTGTATGTCGCGATCAGTAGTGAGTTCGTTTAAAATTGCACGTACAAAGATGATGGGTACAACAGTTTGTAAGCTTTGAAGAATGAGCAGGGGAATACGGAAAAGGAACAGTCTTCTATTCGCTTGCCAGATAAACTTATATGCAAACCATAGATTGGAATACTGATCTTTAAGTGTGCCTTCACGCTCTTCTCTAATATTTTTTTCTTCCATCTTCGCCGTTTTCTTTTCATAACGTAGCTTTTTCTTTTCTTCTTTAGAGAACTTCATGACTTTACCTCCTCTCCTTTGGGATTATCAGAAACATAATAATGTGCTTGCTTTGAAAACATATCAGCATAAACGCCGTTTATATCCATAAGTTCACGGTGAGTACCGTGTTCAACAAGCTCACCATCTGCGAAACATGCGATTGTGTCACAAAATTTAACACTTGCAAGTCGATGGGATATATATATTGCGGTCTTGCTTCCGATTATACTGTTAAATCGTTTATAAAGACGCGTTTCCGCTAATGGATCGAGCGATGCGGTAGGCTCATCGAGAATAACAATGGGTGCATCCTTATAGTATGCACGGGCACAAGCGAGTTTTTGACCTTCACCACCTGAAAACTCCGTTCCATCATAATCAAAGGCACGAAATAGCTCCGTATCGACACCGCCTTCAAGCATTGCTATACGTTCTCCCATATCACTCTTTTCGAGCGCATCGTGCAAGCGATCATTACTAAACTCACGGTTGAGAACCACGTTATCACGAATAGTCATGGAGAAAAGTTCGTAATCTTGAAACACCACGGATAAAAGATCGCGATAATCGTGTTGTTTAATCGTGGATATGTCCACACCTCCTACGAGAATCTTGCCTTCAGTGGGCTCGTATAGACGACATATGAGCTTGATGAATGTTGATTTGCCAGCGCCGTTATAACCAACAACTGATAAACGTTCACCAGCTTTAATCTTTATGTTCACGTTTTTCAGCACATAACGATCAGTATTCGGGTACTTAAAGGATACATTAACAAACTCAATGTCAAACTTTCTGTCGATTAGATCATCGCTTTCAATGGATTCTTTTTCCTCGCCCTCATGCTCGGCAAGACGAAGGAATTCTTTGAAATCATCGACATATTCTGAAAGCAACACAAGACCCGGGAAGCGTCCAATGAAACCAGAAAACGACCCTGAAAACGCTGTTACGGCACCTAGAAACACAGTAAATGAGCCGACAGTAATATCACCGTTTATTGCGAGATACGCACAGTATCCGTAGATAACTACTGTTTGCACAAGGTCGATAAGCATTGTTAAGGCATTTAATCTCAACGTCCTATGCTGATTTTTCTTGAATTCATTCAAATACTCTTGGGTTATAGCACCATATTTCTTACAAAGCCATGAAGAAGCGCCATTAATACGCACCTCTTTAGCAACTTCAAATGAAATCATGTTGTTAAAGATATAACTGTATCTACGGGAAAGCCGTGTGATTATTGGGCGGTATTCGTAGTCGATTTTGTTGATTTTTTTTCCAATCAATGTATTAGATCCCATTACAATCAGAATGAAGGTAATAACAAGAGGATGAAGCGACATGATTATATAAGTATATCCTGCGAGTTGAATAGTGTTCTGGATAAAGCCAAGAATTGTTGTACCGAAAAAAGCCTGAGGTTCAACTTGTCCGATGCAACGTTTAGCAAGGTCTCGCGTCTGCCCATTCTCGAGGTTCTTGTAGTCCATATAAAGCCATTTTTTGCTATTATCCATATCTACAATATGACCTGTCTTTATCGTTTGTGCAGCATTGAAACGGTTAAGTAACAAAGTTGTAATGTTAAAAAAAACAATCACCCCAGCATATAGTCCGACATAATACAATGTTACATCCATGCGACGTTCCCCTGCAAGCTCATCAAGAATGTATTTTGGTAATATGAGCATTACAAAAGGCTGAATTGTCCCGAGAAAAAAACTCATGGATGAAAATATCCAAGTATTACGTGCTAGCATCCACGATCGGCGAAACATAAATCCAATGTTTGAAAAAAAATGTGCTAATCTATCTTTCACAGCGAAGCTCCTTTTCAAAATTAATCCTAAGTTAATAGGATATTATTAACGACTTCATAGTCTAATATTTCTTTCGATTGCTCACAATTATCCTATCGGCTCAACTTTAAAACCGTATACATCAAACAAGTACTTTAGTGAATCGTTTTTTGTTGTGTTGTAAAAAGATACTGTTTTAACTCCCTCTTTCAGCAAATATTGTAACATATCTTTTTCCACATCTCGACCAAGTGCTCTACAAGAAAGAGAGAATAAGTCTAACGATTGTCCACACTTTCCCATGACACCAACAATTCCAAGTTCGGAAAACTTATCGGATAAACATACGGTATACAGTGTATAGTCATCCATTATAGATTTTTCATTTAGTTCATTTAAAGTATATCGTACACCATTAGTACATTTATTCGTTCTTTGTGTCAATTCAGATACTCTCGCCAACTCGTGATTCACTGTAATGTGTATATCAACTTTTTTTTCTAAGGAGGAAATGTACTCTTCAACCGAAATTGCTTTTTTTCTAAGCTCTTCTCTTTTAGTATTGGTCTTGTATGTATTAGTCCTTTCCTCGATTGTTTGCATGTTGGTATTGGAATGCAAATTAAAACAAGATAACTCATTAAATACAGTATCGCGATTATATAAAACTGTTGTTACTTCAGGTAACATTGCTTTTACAGCTTCAAGTTCAAACGGGGAGTCATCAACAAAAACAATACTACTAAGGTCTAAATTCAAACTTTCAGAGATTGCATTAATGTTGCTAGGCTTGTTATCCCAATTGCAACAAAAACAAGAAATGTGTTTTTCTTTCAAGAGCATCCCGCTATGCTCTCTAAATACTTTCAAAACATCCACTTCATCATTCTTGCTACTAATAGCGAGAATGACACCATGATAATACATATATAGCAAGAAACATTGAAAATCATGAAATGATCTACCAAAGCCACTACTTGAAATATGTATACCATCAATCCCATCTTCAGATAAAACTCCCCACCAAAGAACATTGTCACAATCGAGTACAAGACATTTTTTCGATATGCCAAAATGAATAAAATATTGCTTGTGTATTTCCTTAGCCATACAAAAAAATAGTTCTTTTGAATACGGGGCATTCCATCGATGTCTTCCTCTAATATTATATGCAGTTGATATACCTATTTTAGCGATTAGATGTTTAAGGTCAACAAACGCATTATTATCGATCATACCGAATAATGTTGAGTTAATAT
>CAKRUL010000073.1 GCA_934403665.1 uncultured Clostridia bacterium
CCGTATTTTGATCAACTGCGGACAGAAGCGCTGGAAAGCGGCTTGCTCAATCCGAAGCTTCTGAAGGTAGACATCAATACACTGAAATATCAGGTTCCGGGCGGAATGCTTTCTAACTTGTATTCCCAGCTGAAACAGGCGGGTCAGGAGGACAAGTATGAGGAGGTTCTGAAGGAAGTTCCGAGAGTTCGGGAAGATTTAGGATATCCTCCGCTGGTGACCCCGTCCAGTCAGATTGTGGGAACGCAGGCTGTGCTGAACGTCATCAGCGGCGAGCGCTACAAAATGATTTCCAATGAAACCAAAGGCATTGTCAGAGGGGAATACGGAAAAACACCGGTTGAAATCAAGCCGGAAATCAGAGAAAAAATCATCGGCTCTGAAAAACCGATTACCTGCCGTCCTGCCGACCTGATCAAACCTGAGCTGGAAAAGACCAGAGAGGCTTGTAAAGAATATATGGAGCAGGACGAGGACGTGTTGTCCTATGCACTGTTTGAACAGGTTGCTGTGAAATTTTTTGAGCAGAGAAAAGCGAAAAAATACAAAATGGATGTAGAACTGGCAAACACAGAAGAAAAAACACATCCCGTATAATTTCAGAGGATGAAGGAAAAGGAGACGGAACATGTTCCGTCTCCTTTTGCGTGTCAGTCAACCGATCGAAACGTTGGCAGATTTTGAAAAAGGAAGGGAAATCCGCCGAACATGGATTCGTCAGAAGCATCTTATTTTATGCTCTTTGTTACAGGTATTTCTTTTGATACAGTGATAACAAATTTCATTTACCAGCTTTTTTTCTTCAAAAAAATCTTTAATGTTCTGAATGGTAACCTCTGCGATTCCTTTCAAGGCTTCCTGCGTCAGGAATGCCTGATGCGATGTGACCAGAACATTTGGAAGAGATAAAAGACGCGCAAGCACATCATCCTGGATAATGGTGTCGGAATTGTCCTCAAAAAACAGTTCGGATTCTTCCTCGTACACATCCAGAGCGGCTCCTCCGATTCTTTTGCTTTTCAGGGCTTCCAAAAGAGCTTCGCTGTCGATCAGGGCACCGCGTGAGGTGTTGATGATGACAGCTTTTTCCTTCATCAGGCGAATGCTGTCGCCGTTAATGATATATTTGGTCTCTTTGGTCAGCGGACAGTGGAGCGAGATGATATCCGATTGACGGAAAAGCGCTTCCATCGGGACGTATTCTGCCTGAAGATGCTCTGCAGGATAGGGGTCATAAGCAAGCACCTTCATGCCGAATCCGTTGCAGATTTCGATAAAGCATTGACCGATTTTTCCGGTTCCGATCACGCCGATGGTTTTTCCGTGAAGATCAAATCCGGTCAGACCGTTCAGACTGAAATTAAAGTCCTTGGTGCGCATATATCCCTTGTGAATTTTTCTGTTTAGCGTCAGCAGTATTCCGATGGCATGCTCCGCAACCGCATAAGGCGAATACGCCGGAACGCGCATCACATGAATTTTTCCGTATGCCGCTTTAAAATCAATATTGTTATAGCCGGCACACCGCATGGCAATCATTTGAATGCCGTTGTTGTATAAGTTATCAATTGTTTTGGCATCGATGGTATCATTGACAAAGGCGACGGCACCGTCACAGCCTTTCGCCATAATTGCGGTATCTGCATTCAGCTTATTTTCAAAATATTTGAATTGAATTTCATCGCTCGGCTGAAGCTGATTTTCAAAACTTTGCTTATCATAAGGCTTCGTGTCGTAAAATGCAATTGTTTTCATCCGTTTTTTCTCCTCTCAATTGGTTCATTCTCCTGTTTTCCTCTATGTAAAGAAAAACAGCCTGTAAAAAGTTTCAGGTTTTCTGCTCCGTATCGGAAACGAACATTCCTTTTTCTGCTGCGTGGCAAAGATGCAAGGAGCGATTCCATCAAAACTTTTTACAAGCTGTCGTTTGGATGAGTTACTGTTTCAATTCAAAAGAATCACAGTCGGTACACTGCTTCATCGTGGGGTTTGCTTCATGTGTGCCAACCATAATTTTGTCCAGCGAACAGTAATCCTGTGTTTCACAGTGGTGTTTGCACTGTGTTACCGTACATCCAATGCATTCATTTGCTTTGCAATCCATTTTTATCACCTCCGGATAAATTTTATTGTACCCAAACGCTCAGATTCTATAATTCCAAAATTTTAAAAAATTTTTACAGAACCTGTCGGAACCCCCAATCCTTAGCGGTTGCAGCGAAAAACGGAAGTGTGGTACAATGAGTGCAAGGAACCGTGTGCCTGCACACGTTGTTCTTTGCCCACATCAGAACGCGGAAAGAAAAAGGAGGAGATAGAATGCGTTTGCGAGGAGCAGCCTTTCTTATGCTGATGATTCTGCTGAGTGTAAGTTTCACGGCTTTTGCCGGAGAAATTTATGATTTGGAATTTCCGATTTGTGTGAAGGTGAACGGTACTTATCTGAATATGGATGCAGATCCATTCATGGTGAATCACCGTACTTATGTTCCGGTTCGTGCTTTGGGAGAGGCTCTTGGAGCACAGGTGTATTGGGATGCTGCAACACAGACAGCAACCATCCAAAAAGAGGGGGTTACCATTCAAATGCAGGACGGGGCTTCCTATGCTTTGGTGAACGGCACAAAAAAATACATGGAGAACGGAATCAAAGAACGCGGGGATCGCTTGTTTGTTCCGGCTCGTTTTGTTGCGGAGGCCTTTTCGGCATATGTTTCATGGGATGAGATGAGTTACACCGTCAATGTCTATAAAGACGGTGCGGCAGTGCCCTCCTATTTACAGGGAGGCCGTTCCTACAGTGATGACGAAATCTTCTGGCTCGCGCGGATTATTTATGCAGAAAGCCAGGGGGAGCCAATGGACGGTAAAATTGCTGTGGCAAATACGGTTTTAAACCGGGTGAAAAGCGGAGATTTTCCCAATACGATTTACAGCGTTATTTTTGACAAAAAATATGCGGTACAGTATGAACCGACCGCCAACGGAACCATTTATAATACGCCGGATGCGCAGAGCGTTGCCGCTGCGAAGAGAGCGCTGGAAGGGGAGAAGATTGTGGGCGATTGTCTCTATTTTCTGAATCCGGACAAGGCCACCAATACTTGGATTATCCGAAACAGACCGTATTACACAACGATCGGAAATCATGATTTCTATCGTTGAATGTATTTCTCGACATGAGCTGCCTGAAAACAGGCGGTTGTTTCCTTTCTGCTTTTTGCATCAGCAAGTGTTTTTCTTGCAAAAACGTTTTTCTCTTGCTATAATAAAAGCATAACGGAAGGAGAATATGCAAATGGAACATATCAAAGAAACGTTTGTCGAGATTTATAAAAAACACATCACCAGGGAGGGAGCAGATAAGCTTTTGGAATATCTTTGTTCCCCTGCAAGTGATTTTTTTACAGCGCCTGCCAGCACACGGTTTCACGGATCCTATGAAGGAGGGCTTGCGGAACACAGCCTGAATGTGTATCGCTGTCTGAAAGATTATTTAAGCCGGGATAAAATCAAACTGGAATGCGGATTAACGTTTGAGGATGAGACGATTGCAATTGTTTCTCTCTTGCATGACCTTTGTAAAATTAATTGCTATAAAAAAGGATTCCGGAATGTGAAAGACGAAAACGGGAAATGGCAGCAAGTGCCGACTTATGAGTATGCGGATCAGCTTCCTTACGGACATGGAGAAAAATCGGTTTATATCATTACCGGTTTCATGCGGCTGTCCAGAGAAGAAGCTTTTGCGATTCGTTATCATATGGGGCATGCCGGAACGGAAGATTCCCGGAATGTCAGTGCGGCATTTGAGATGTTTCCGCTTGCATTTGCAGCGCATTTGGCGGATATGGAGGCAACTTATCTGATGGAAAGCCGCTGATGCGTGCAGGATGAAATTTCATTGCCTGTTCCAAGAAACCAATGACAAGAGAAAGCGCCTGAAACCATGAAGATTTCAGGCGCTTTTGCTTGTTTTCACCGAACATGAACCGCATACGTTGACGAATCCGTGTTCGGCGAATAGATTTTTCTTTTGTTTTTACAGAGAAGATAACATGGAATTCATATCATACATGCCGGGCTCTTTGTCTGCCAGAAATTTTGCGGCTTTCAGGGAACCCTGGGCAAAAATCTCTTTGCTGGTTGCTGTATGGGAGATGGTAACCATTTCATCTGTGCCGGCAAAAAGCACTTCATGCTCGCCGACAATGGTTCCGCCCCGAACAGCGTGAATTCCGATTTCTTTTTTGTCCCGTTTTTTTCGCACGCTGTGGCGGTCATAAACATATTGATAGGGCTGGCTCAGCACCTCGTTGATGCTGTCTGCAATGGCTAATGCAGTGCCGCTGGGGGCGTCAATTTTTTGATTGTGGTGTTTTTCTATAATTTCAATGTCAAACGAATCCTCCAACAGTTTTGCCGCACGTTTTACAAGGTCAATCAGCAGATTAATGCCAAGAGACATGTTGGCAGAGAAAAAGATGGGAATTTGCTTGGAAGCTTCATGCAATTGCTCTATTTGTTCGGCAGAAAGACCGGTGGTCGCAATCACAGCAGGAATTTTCCGATCCACGGCAAACTGGAGCAAACAGTTCAGTGCAGAAGGGTGGGAAAAGTCGATGATGACATCGGCAATCCCTCCGTATTCCGCCGGGTTGCTGAAGACTTCATAATCAAAAGTCTGTGCGGTGTTCAGATCAAAGCCGGCTGTGATTTTCACTTTTTCATCCGCTTCTGCCAAGCGTGATATCACATGCCCCATCTTGCCGTTACATCCGTTTAAAATGATTTTTATCATTGGTCAAACATCCTTTTTTAGACGATTTGAATGCCGCTGTTTCTCATTGCGGTGCGCAGCTTTTCAAGGTTGCCGGCATCCATTTTTCCAAGGGGAAGCCGCAAATCTCCGGCGGCGAAGCCCATTAAGTTCAAAGCCGTTTTGACGGGAACCGGATTCACTTCAATGAACAGTTTTTGAATCAGGTCCATCAATTTCAGCTGTAAAGCGGCGCTTTCCTTCACTTTTCCGTCAAAAAACAGCTGGCAAATATCGTGCGTTTCTTGCGGCATTACATTGGACAATACCGAGATGACCCCTTTTCCGCCCAGGGAGAGAATCGGAACAATCATGTCGTCATTTCCGGAATAAATGTCAATCTCCGGGCAGCGATACGCAATGTCAGCCACATGAGAGATATTTCCGCTTGCTTCCTTGATGGCAACGATATTGTCTGCTTTGGAGACCTCTTGCAGTACTTCTGTTGTAATGTTCACACCGGTTCTGGACGGAACATTATAAAGAATGATCGGTATATCAACAGCGCCTGCATAAGCATTAAAATGCTGAATCAGTCCGTTTTTATTCGCTTTGTTATAGTAAGGGGTGACAATCAGCAGTGCATCTGCCCCCAGCTTTTGAGATTCCCGGCTGAGCTCCAAACCGTGTGCCGTATCATTGCTTCCCGCACCGGCAATCACAGGAACTCTCCGATTTACCTTTTTGACCGCATATTCAATCACATCCAAATGCTCTCTGTCCGGCATCGTGGAAGCTTCGCCCGTTGTGCCGCAGATGATGATGGCATCTGTGGAATGTTCAATCTGAAAGTCGATCAGTCTGCCCAATTCCTCATAGTTGACTTTTCCGTTTGCAAAAGGAGTTACAATGGCGACTCCTGCGCCGGTGAAAACTGTTTTTTTCATAATACACACCTCGTTCTAACAAGATCAAATCATCCAACCAGTGATGGCTTGGAATTAGTCCAAATATCCTTTTGCAGCCAGCAGTTCTGCCATTAACACAGCGCCGCCTGCCGCTCCCCGAAGTGTATTGTGGGACAGACAAACAAATTTGTAATCATATTGTGAATCTTCCCGTAATCTTCCGATAGAGACGGCCATGCCGTTTTCCAGATTCCGATCCAGCTTTGTCTGGGGACGGTTCTCTTCCTCAAAATAGTTCAAGAATTGTTTCGGTGCCGAGGGGAGGGTTAAGTCCTGCGGTTCTCCCTTATATTCTTTCCAGCATTTCTTGATTTCTTCTATGGTCGGTTTATGCTCGAAGGACACAAAGACAGCTGCCAAATGTCCATCGCTGACAGGAACGCGAATACATTGCGTCGTGATGGAAGGCGCAGATGCCGGAATAATCTTTCCGTCTTTCAGTTCGCCCCATATCTTTAAAGGTTCCTGTTCGCTTTTTTCTTCTTCTCCGCCGATAAACGGAATGACATTATCCACAATGTCCGGGAAGGTTTCAAAGGTTTTTCCGGCACCGGAAATCGCCTGGTAAGTGCAGGCAAGTGCTTTTGTGACGCCGAATTTCATCAGCGGATGAAGTGCAGGAACATAGCTTTGCAGAGAACAATTGGATTTCACTGCGATGAAGCCTCTTTTGGTGCCGAGCCGTTTTCTCTGCGCTTCAATCACCTGTGCGTGATCCGCATTGATTTCCGGAATGATCATGGGAACATCTTCGGTTCCGCGATGGGCAGAATTGTTGGAAATCACGGGGCATTCCGCTTTTGCATAAGTTTCTTCCAGGGCGCGGATTTCCTCTTTTTTCATATCCACGGCGCAAAAGATAAAATCTACGCTGGACGCAATTTTTTCCACATCTGCGGTTGCATCCAAAACAGTCATTTTTTTGATTGCTTCGGGAATCGGCGTTTTCATAGCCCAACGGCTTCCGACCGCTTCCTCATATGTTTTTCCGGCACTTCTCGCAGAAGCAGCAAGCGCTTTTACGTGAAACCACGGGTGATTTTCCAGCAGGGTGATAAACCGCTGCCCCACCATACCGGTTGCGCCTACAACGGCGACATTGAACGTTTTCATCATCATACATCCTCCAAATGATATAAGAATAAAAGACCCCGCAATGCAAGGCGGAAACGTTTTTCGGACGGCTTTTGCCATACACAAACGTTTT
>CAKRUL010000074.1 GCA_934403665.1 uncultured Clostridia bacterium
AAGCGGGGTGCGCATCGGAACGCCGGCGGTGACGACTCGCGGCATGCAGGAGGCGGATATGGAGCTGATTGCACAGCCGGTTGACTTTTTCGGTTTGAATATCTATCACGGAGCCGAGGTGTTTGCACAGAACGGAAAAACCGTCTATTCCCCTAAAAAAGTCGGCAGACCTCAAACCCATGTCGGTTGGAATGTGGAGCCGAAAAGTCTCTATTGGGCACCCCGCTTTTTCTATGAGCGGTATCACAAACCGATTCTGATTACCGAAAACGGACTTTCCAATCAGGATTGGGTCGCGGCGGACGGCAAGGTGCACGACCCTCAGCGAATCGATTTTCTCACCCGTTATTTAAAGGAATATGAACGCGCTATCCAAGACGGCGTGGAGGCAGTCGGTTATTTCACCTGGTCTTTTATGGATAATTTTGAGTGGGCGCTCGGCTACAGTCAGAGGTTCGGTCTGACGTATGTGGATTATGAAACGCAAAAACGAACCCTCAAAGATTCCGCCGAATGGTATCGGTCCGTCATTGCAAGCAACGGCGCATGTCTTTCATCATAGAGAGTGGAACGCCTGAAGCCATCAAGGTTTCAGGCGTTTTTGTTTCCTTTCCTGTCCTCTGCTCTCTGTCCTTTGCTCTCTGTCCTCTGTGTCCTCTGCCCTTTGCCCTCTGCACTCTCCGCCCCCTGCTCTCTGTCCTTTGTCCTTTGTCCTCTGCCCTCTGTTCTCTGCCCTCTTTTCTCTCTTGACAATAGTATGATTCCGTACTATAATACAATATTGGTACGATTTCGTACAAAGAAAGGAGTCGACATATGGACAAGAACCTTCACGAAAAGATTTATCGGATCAACTGGCTGACCGAGAAAATCGATTCGCTGTATCACCGGGCGGCACGGGAGCTTGGCGTCTCGGACAGCGTTCTGTTTGTGCTCTATATGACCTATATCAACAAGGAAAGATGTCCGCTTCACGATATCTATATGCTGTCCGGCATCAGCAAGCAGACCATCAATTCAGCAATCCGCAGACTGGAAAACGAGGGAGCCATCTTTCTGGAAAAAAACAGCGGAAAAGCAAAAACCGTTTGTCTGACCGAGCAAGGCAGGCGCTATGCCAAACAGACAGCGGCAAAATTGTTTGAGGCGGAGTGCAGCGCGTTTCAGAGCTGGAGCGAAGAAGAGCTGAGCCTTTATCTGACGCTGATGGAAAAACACAACGCTTCACTGCGAAAAGAAATAGACCGTTTCGGACAAACACAACAGGGATAAGGAAGAAAAAAATGAAACAAAGAATTCAACTTTCCGACCATTTCGGTTACCGCCGGCTGATTCGTTTCACCATGCCGTCGGTGCTGATGATGATTTTCACCTCGATATACGGCGTGGTGGACGGCTTTTTTGTGTCCAACTTTGTGGGAAAAACACCGTTTGCCGCCGTCAATTTTATCATGCCGTTTTTGATGGTAGTCGGCGCAATGGGCTTTATGTTCGGCACAGGCGGCAGTGCTCTGATTGCGAAAACAATGGGAGAAGGAGATCAGCAAAAAGCACAGAGGCTCTTTTCCCTTCTCGTCTATGCAACCATCGTCTGCGGCATTGTCATTGCAGGCATCAGCATCGTTTTTTTGGAACCGATTGCCCGATTTCTCGGGGCAGACGACGCCATGCTGGAATATTGCGTGGTGTACGGCAGAATCCTTCTGATCGCTTTGCCGTTTCTCATGCTGCAATATGCGTTTTCCAGTCTTGTGGTCACGGCGGAAAAGCCCAAGCTGGGGCTGGTTCTGACCATCGCCGCAGGCATCATCAATATCGTCGGCGATGCGCTTTTTACGGCAGTGCTTCCCTGGGGTGTTGCCGGCGCCGCTCTGGCAACAGCGCTGGGGCAAATCGTGAGCGGCGTTGTTCCGCTTCTCTATTTTGCACGGAAGAACTCCAGCCGTTTACGGCTCTGCAAACCGCAGTGGGACCGCAAAGCGCTGATACGGGTCTGCACCAACGGCTCGTCGGAGCTGATGAGCAATATTTCCATGTCGCTTGTCGGCATGCTTTATAATCTTCAGCTGATGAAATATGCAGGAGAGAACGGGGTGGCGGCATACGGCACCATTATGTATGTCAACTTCGTCTTTCTCGCCGTTTTTATCGGCTATTCCACGGGCGTTGCGCCGGTGATCAGCTATCACTACGGCGCCGGAAACACAAAAGAGCTGAACGGCTTGCTGAAAAAAAGCGCACTGATTCTTGTCGTGTCCTCGGTGCTGATGTTCGCATGCTCCGAATGGCTGGCAATGCCGCTGGCAAAGATTTATGTGGGATACGACGCGGAGCTTTTGGAAATGACGGTGCATGCTTTTTCCGTGTATGCCGTTTCCTTCCTCTTTGCCGGGATTTCGATCTTCGGTTCTGCCTTCTTCACCGCATTGAACGACGGATTCACCTCGGCTGTCATCGCGTTTCTTCGGACCCTTGTGTTTCAAAGCGCCGCAGTGCTTCTTCTGCCCTTGCTCTTTGGGTTGGACGGCATCTGGTATTCCATCATCATCGCCGAGTTTCTGGCAGTGTCCGTTGCCCTTCTGTTCCTTGTCCTTCGGCGCAGAAAATTCCGGTATTGGTGAGAAAAAAAGACAAAAAAATTGCAACAGGATCCGCTTGCTATCCTGTTGCAATATATTTTTATCCTGCGCACTTATGTCTGTGACGCCGTCCAAACGACGGGACTTCCGGAAAAGAACCGGCTGTTTTATTCCGCCGCAAAGCCGAAATACTCTTTTGCATTATAATAGGAAATTCCCGCGACGATTTCCTTCAGCTGTTCCATATCGTTCGGATATTCGCCGTCCTCTACCCAGGTACCGATCAGATTACACAGAATTCTTCTGAAATACTCATGTCTGGTATAGGACACAAAGCTTCGGCTATCCGTAAGCATTCCGATAAAGTTGCCGAAACAGCCGAGATTGGCAAGGGTTCTCATTTGCTCTTCCATGCCGTCACGGTGATCGTTAAACCACCAGCCCGAACCAAGCTGAATTTTGCCCTTTGCCTCCGTTCCCTGGAAGTTGCCGAGCATGGTGCCCAAAACATAATTGTCTTTCGGGTTGAGCGCATACAGAATGGTTCTTGGAAGCAGATTTTCCTTGTCCAGTGCATTGAGAAGCTTGGAGATTTTTTCCGCAACAGAAAAATCGTTGATGCTGTCAAAACCGGTGTCTGCTCCTATTTGTTCAAACATTCTTGTGTTGTTATTTCTCATGGCGCCGATATGCAATTGCATGGTCCAGCCGCGTTTTGCATATTCTTTGCCCAAAAACACCAATTTTTCCACAACCTCATCATTGATTTCATCCAGCGAATGATCCGATAATCTGCAGCCATTTTCATGAAAATAGTCCATTCTCGCTGCAAGATCGGGTTTGATGTCTTTCAAATCCGGCCGGAAGGTCGGCAAAACCTTTGTTTCAAAATTTTTCAGGGCTTTATGATAGTTCAAATCATCATACGGCTGATCCGTTGTGCAAATCACCTCAACATTCGATTTGCGAATGATGTTCTGAACGGAAAATGCGGGAAGCTTCAGCTTTTCGTTGACGATGTCCCAGATTTCCTTTCCGTTTTTCTCATTGAGAATGAGGTCAATATCAAAATACCGTTTCAGCTCCAGATGCGTCCAATGATACATCGGGTTTCCGATCAGCTTCGGCATGGTTTTTGCAAAGCACATCCACTTTTCAAACGGATCGGCATCCCCCGTGATATATTCTTCCGCAATCCCGTTGGAACGCAGTTGGCGCCATTTATAATGGTCGCCCCCCAAAAACAGTTCATATGCATCGGCAAATTGAGCGTCCTCCGCAATCTGTTTGGGAGAAATGTGGCAGTGATAATCAATGATCGGCAAATCTTTGACCGACGCAAAAAGAAGCTTTGCCGTTTCATTTTTCAACATAAAATCATCATTTATAAAACTCATAATCATACTCCGTGATATACGGAAAAACCGCTCTTCCACAAGGGAACCGTGTTGTCCTCGCAAAAGAGCAGTTTTTCGTTTTTGGGGCAAACCATCCCAAGCGTTTCCTTTGACCTGTGCTTGGAAAATGGTCTGCCGGTTGTTTTAACACAGGCACAGTTCCTGTGTATCTGATAAGGGAGGGTTATTTTCCGCTGTTGATATATTTGGTTTCTACAATAATCTGCTGTTCTTTTTTGACAACGGTGGAATTTTTGATTTTTTCCTGCAGCAATTCATAAAATCTATCGTCGGGGAAGTTTTTCACATCCACGGTTTCTCCCGTCCAGCCGCTTAAATGAATCGCGTTGGAAATCGTTAATCCAAAAATGCCCTCTTCGCCCGGAGCCAGCAGGCTTTCCCCATGCAGCACGGCATCGGCAAAGTTCTGCAAAATTCCAACATGCTGTTTTCCGCCGGAGAAATCCACCGGAATTTCACATTTCCAGCATTCCGGAGAACCGAACGGCACTTTGTTTTCCCGGTTGAATTCCCGCTCGGAAATCACATTGCGGAAAAAGGTCAATTTGTTGTTTTCGACAACCAGTTTTCCCATATCGCAAGCAACCTCAAGACGGTTCGTTCCCGGTGCTTCGCCGGTTGAAGTGATATATTCCCCGGTTGTGCCGTTGTTATATTCAAAGTATGCCATCACATCGTCTTCTACTTCAATGTCATAATACTTTCCAAAGGACACCTTTGCGGATATTTGATCCGGCATGCCGAACATCCACTGCCACAGGTCAATCTGATGCGGATTTTGATTGATCAATGCGCCGCCGCCCTCTGTTTTCCAGGTGGAACGCCAGGTGCTGCTGTCATGATAGGACTGCGATCTGTACCAATCGGTGATAATCCATGTGATTCTTTTGATGTGGCCAAGCTCGCCTTTCTTCACCATCTCGCGGATTTTCTGATAAACCGGATTGGTTCTCTGATTATACATAATGCCAAACAGCTTATCCGATTTTGCGGCAGCCTCATTCATTTCTTTCACCTGTTTGGTATACACGCCTGCCGGTTTTTCCGTGATCACATGCAGATTGTTTTCAAATGCTTTGATTGCCAAGCCCGGATGATCATAATGCGGAACGGCAATCAATACCGCGTCGCAAAGTCCGCTTTTATAAAGCTTTTCTGCCTCATCAAACACCGCCACTTCGGGATAAAGCTCGGAAGCTTTCTCTCTTCTTGCTTCTGCGATATCGCAAATGGCAGTAAGAACCATATTGGAAACTTTTCCGTCCATCAGATTTTTCGCATGGGTTGTGCCCATATTACCAAAACCGATGATCCCCATTCTTACCTTTTCCACAATTATTCACCAATCCTATCCAGTATATTTTTCAGTGCATTGTATGCAAGGGTAAACGTGCCTTCTCCGCCTTCGGGAAGATCGCTCATCAAATCGCCCATTTCTAAGTTTTCCAAGCCTTTAAAGCTGCCAAGATGCGGCTCCAGGCTCAAAAATCCGTCATATCCGTCCCGGAAGAGCTCCTTCAGAATCTCTTCCACATTTCCGTCGCCCAGTCCTGCCGGCACAACGCTTCCGTCTTCAAATTTTGCATCTTTGATATGGATATATGCGACATATTTCTTTAAAGCTTCAAACGCTTCTTTGGTATCCTGTTTGCACTGCACAAAGTTTGCAAAGTCAAAAACAGCTTTGAAATGATCGCAATACAGGTTTTCCATCAGATCAAGGCATCTTGCGGCATTGTCGCCATAGATTTCTTTTTCGTTTTCATGAAGAAGAATGACGTCATTTTCTGCAGCATATGCACTCATTCTCTTCAGATTGGACAGAACAATGTCTCTTTCTTCCTTCGTCCATTCTCCTCCGTCATGGAAAAAGCTGAACACACGGATGAATTTGACATCCAGTTTTTTGGCGATGGCAACCACTCTTTTGAACTGCACAAAATGTGCTTCCAAATCGTCGGAAACCTTGACCTTTCCAATCGGTGAACCGATGGAGGAAACGCGGATTCCTGCCTGATCCATCTGTTGTTTCAAAGCTGCAACCTCTTGATCCGTCAACTCTGAAATATTTTTCCCGTCGACTCCTCTGGGTTCAAAGTATCCGATGTTTAACTTGTTTAACACTGCAAATTGTGTTTTAATATCTTCTGCGATTTCGTCGGCAAAGCCGCTGATTTTTTGATACATCATCAATCACCTCAGTCGCAGTATACCACATTATTTTCAATATAACCATCCTATTTATTGCCTTATATATTGCAAATATTGCTCTGCTGTGTTATCATAAATCATAGAGTTGAGGTGATAGAAAATGCGTTATTTTAAGATGAACGAAGAAGTCAGCGATGCGCCTTCCAATGCAAACTTTATTCTCCATACCCATGACAGCTATGAAATTCTTTTATTCCTGGAGGGCGACACCAATTATATCGTCGAGGGGAAAAGCTATAAGCTGCGGCCGGGCGATATGGTGCTGATCCGAAAGCACCAGTTGCACAGAGCGCTCCACAACACCCCTTCCCGATACCGAAGAATTTTAATCTATATCGAGCCGGAGTTTTTTGTCAAATATCACTGTAAGGAGTATGAGAGACAGTTTTTGAACAATTCTCTGGAGATGGACAATCTGATCAGTGCGGAGATGGTGAAACAAACCGGGATCCTCGATGCGATCCATCGGCTGAGAACCTATACCAACAAGTTCAAAGACACCGCCACGCCCATCTGTATCAGCTGCTTAACGGAGCTGATGTATCTGATCAATAAAACCAATGAATTTGCCGAGGCGGACCTTCCCAACAAGCAGCTGGCAAAAATAATCGAATATCTGAACGAGCACTTTTCAGAGGATCTCACGCTTGTCGGGATTTCCGAAAAGTTTTTCA
>CAKRUL010000075.1 GCA_934403665.1 uncultured Clostridia bacterium
ATTCAGAACTGGGCGATGCAGTTCTCGGATGAATTTCCCGAGATTACCGATCAGATTATGAACATTGATTTGGACTGGAACAAAATCACTTCCTTTATTCAAAGCGGTGCGACCAATGTGATCAGTTCCACAATGAACGTCGCCGCCTCCGTTGTGAACGGCACAATCAACTTCTTTTTGGGCCTGATTTTTGCTTTTTATCTGCTCTCCCAAAAAGAAAAGCTCATCGATCAAAGCAAACGTTTTTTGTATGCCTTTTTCCCGGCAAAAAAAATAGATGCCATGCTCCGTGTCGGAGCACTGACCAATAAAACGTTTTCCAGCTTTATTTCCGGACAATGCACCGAAGCAGTGATTTTAGGTGTTTTATGCTTTATAGGAATGTGCATTTTCCGGTTTCCCTATGCGCTGATGCTTTCGGTGCTTGTTGGCTTCATGTCTCTGATTCCCATCTTCGGCGCTTTCATCGGCGTGGCAATCGGCGCTTTTTTGATTCTGATGCTTTCCCCCATGAAGGCTCTGTGGTTTATTGTATTCTTTATCGTTTTGCAACAGGTGGAGGGAAATCTGATTTATCCGCGTGTGGTGGGAAATTCGATTGGTTTGCCTGCCATTTGGGTGCTGGTCGCCGTCATCATCGGCGGAAGTGCCATGGGAATTTTCGGCATGATTCTGTTTATTCCGCTTTGCTCCGTCCTCTATGCGCTTTTGCGGGAAGCGGTGCCGCGGAAGCTTGCTGAAAAGAATTGGAAACAAGAACCGGTTTCGGAAACCGACAAAACGCTGTAATGCCTTTCTGTTTCGGCCTTGTTCTGAAACATTCTATGATTTTTCGAGGGGGAAATTAAAATGGGTACCATTTTCAAAGATGCCGTCGCAAAAAAAGCATTTCAGTCCTCCTATGCATCCAAAACGGATTCACCCTTTGCCAAAGGACTGAACTTCTATAAGCTGTTCTGGATCTTTTTTATCGGTTGTTTTTTGGGGGTCGTTATAGAGATTTTATGGTGCCTGCTTACGCGCCATCACTATGAAAGCCGTCAAGGTCTGATCTATGGGCCGTTTAACCTGGTCTACGGATTCGGCGCACTGGCAATGACCTTGGCTCTGTATTGGCTGCGCCGAAAGAGAGATTCCTGGATTTTTCTGGGCGGCATGGTGATTGGGGGAGCCTTTGAGTATCTTTGCAGTTGGGTGCAGGAATTTTTCCTTGGAACCGTCTCCTGGGATTATCACGAAATGCCCTTCAATCTGAACGGCAGAATCAATTTGTTGTATTCCATTTTTTGGGGAATTTTGGCTCTTCTGTGGCTGAAAGCCATTCTCCCGTTTCTGGAAAGTTGGATTGAAAAGCTTCCAAACCGCATGGGAAAAATTCTCACCTGGGTTCTGCTGGTCTTTATGCTCGCCAACACACTTATTTCTGCCTGTGCGGTCGCCCGTATGAGCCAAAGACATCAGAATATTCCGGCTTCCGGTGTGATTGACGCCTTTCTGGATAAACATTATGACGACGAAAGACTGACAAAAATTTATCCGAATATGATGTTTGTAAAAGAACATGAGTAAGCATTAGTGAGTTGAAAACCATATGGTGTTAACCAAAAAAGGAGGTGTGAAAAACAACTTTTCACGCCTCCTTTTTTAGGATAGTCTGTCTTTAAAATCCGTATACCCAAAGCGTTTCACCACGTGAACGCCCATCTCGTCCTTCACCGCAATGTCCGGCAATTTCACCCCGTTAAAGGTATTGTTTTTGACCATGGAATAAATCGCCATGTCGCCGAATATCAGCTTGTCCCCGATTGCGAGCGGCTGATCGAACGAATAATCGCCGATGATATCTCCTGCAAGACAGGTGGGGCCGCCAAGCCGATAGGTATAGGGCTTTTCCCCCGGCAACCCGGAATCCAAGAGGGGCGGACGGTAAGGCATCTCAATCACATCCGGCATATGACAGGCGGCGGAAGTATCCAAAATAGCAATCTCCATGCCATTTTGCACAATATCCTCCACCCTTGTCACCAGAAAACCGGCATTCAGCGCCACCGCTTCTCCGGGCTCCAGATAGATTTCCAAATGATATTTCTCTTTCATATGAAGAATGCAGGACACCAAAGTCTCAATATCATAGTCCGCACGCGTAATATGATGTCCGCCGCCAAAATTGAGCCATTTCATCTTAAAAAGAAATTTCCCGAATGTTTGCTCCACGGCTTCCAGCGTTTTCTGCAAAGCGTCTGCATTCTGCTCACAGAGCGTATGAAAATGAAGTCCTTCAATACCCTCTAAAGATTCTCCCTCAAACGCAGACGCCGGAATGCCCAGCCGAGAACCGGGCGAACAGGGATCGTAGATGGCATGCTCCTGCGTGGAGCACTCCGGATTGATCCGCAGGCCACAGCTTTTTTTGTGCTGCAAAGCTTTTTCTTTATATTTTTTCCATTGAGAAAAAGAATTGAACACAATGTGATCGCACAGCGAAAGAATCTCATCAAATTCCCGTTCCAAATAAGCAGGGGAAAAAATATGTGTTTCTCCGCCCATCTCCTCTTTTCCCAGCTTCGCCTCATACAGAGAGCTTGCCGTCGTTCCCTTCAGATACCGCCCAATCAGCGGATAGAAATAGAACATTGAAAATGCCTTCTGCGCCAACAGAATGTGACAGCCTGTCCGTTCCTGCACCGATTGTAAAATCTCCAGATTCTTTGTCAGAAGCCCCTGATCCACCACATATGCCGGGGTCTGAATCTGTTTGAATGCTTCCCTCATATCAGTCTACCAGTTCCGGATCAAAGGACTCTTTCCATGGAAGTCCCCATTTGTTCAGTGCATCCATAAAAGGATCCGGGTCAAATTCTTCCATATTGTAAACACCGGGCTTTTGCCATTTTCCCGTCATCACCATCATTGCGCCAATCATAGCAGGCACGCCGGTGGTATAGGAAACCGCCTGAGATCCGACTTCCCGATAGCACTCCTGATGATCGCAGACGTTATATAGATAATAGTTTTTCTCTTTTCCGTCTTTCTTGCCGCGAAAAATACAACCGATATTGGTCTTTCCCACAGTGCGCGGTCCCAGAGAAGCCGGGTCCGGAAGAACCGCCTTCAAAAATTGCAACGGCACAATCTCTTTGCCCTCGAACAAAATCGGCTCAATCGAAGTCATTCCCACATCTTCCAAGCATTTTTAGTGTGTCAGATAGCTCTGTCCGAACGTCATAAAGAACCGAATCCGTTGGATGCCCGGAATATTCAAAGCCAGAGATTCAATCTCCTCATGGTGCAGAAGATACATGTCCTTCTCGCCCACTTCATCAAAATTGTAAACCCGTTTGATTTCCATCGGCTCGGTTTCCATCCATTTCCCGCTTTCCCAATAGCTGCCCTTTGCCGACACCTCGCGGATATTGATTTCAGGATTGAAATTCGTCGCGAAGGGATAGCCATGATCCCCTCCGTTGCAATCCAGAATATCAATATAGTTGATTTCATCAAAATGATGCTTTAACGCATAAGCCGAGAACACACTGGTGACGCCGGGATCAAAACCGCTTCCGAGAAGGGCGGTGATTCCGGCTTTTTCAAATTTTTCCCGATATGCCCACTGCCATTTATATTCAAATTTTGCGGTATCGAGCGGCTCATAATTGGCGGTATCGACATAGTGCACCTTGGTTGCCAAGCAAGCATCCATGATCGTCAGATCCTGATAAGGAAGCGCAAGATTCAGCACGACATCCGGTTTGACCCGTTCAATCAGCGCAATCAGCTCGTCCACATTGTCCGCATCCACCTGAGCCGTTTCGATTTTCACCTTTCCGCCGGAGAGTTTTTCTTTCAGCGCGTCGCATTTTGATTTTGTCCGGCTGGCAATCACCACCTCATCAAACACTTCTGCATTTTGTACGCATTTATGAATGGCAACGCCGGCAACGCCGCCGCAGCCGATCACCAATACTTTTCCCATTTGTTTCAACCTACCTTTCTGTTCTTATTTTTGGATTCCCAAAAGAATTTCTCTGACAATTTTGCAGGCAACCGCAGTAGATGTGCCGCTCGGATCATATACCGGGCTCAGCTCGTTTACATCAAGCCCCACAATGTTTAATTTGCTGACCTTTAAAACAGCATGCAGCAAATCCAGAAAAGATACGCCGCCTGCCTCGGGAGTCCCCGTTCCCGGAAACACCGAGGGATCCATCACATCCAAATCCAGTGTGAAATAGACCGGCTTTCCTTCCAACATTTCCACCACCTGCTCCAGCCCGTCAAAATTGAATTTCTGCAAAGCAGTATGCCCCTTGCTCCACATAAACTCACTTCGATCGCCAGAACGGATGCCGAACTGAAAGATTCTCCCGTCTCCCGTCAGATCCCAAAGCCGGCGAATGACCGACGCGTGGGACAGGGTTTCTCCAAGATATTCCTCCCGCAGATCGGTGTGTGCATCAAAATGAATCACGTGCACATCGGGATATTTCTCGAATACCGGACGAAATGCCCCCAATGTCACCAAATGCTCGCCGCCGATCATCAGCGGAATCTTTCCGTCTTGCAGAATGGAAGCTGTGAGATCGGAAATCTGTTTCAGCGCTTTTTCCGGATTGCCGAAGCAAAGCTCCAAATCGCCGGCATCAAAAATCGCATAATCCGTCAGATCTCTGTCCTGATACGGGCTATAGGTCTCCAACCCGAAAGATTCCGAACGGATCGCCTTGGAGGCAAATCGGGTTCCCGGACGGAAAGAGGTTGTGGAATCAAAAGGGGCTCCGAACAGAACCACCTTTGCCTGTTCATATTCACAATCACACCCGATAAATGTTTCCACGTTTTTATTCAACATCTCTGAGCAGCTCCTCTACATAATTCGGCAAATAAAATGCCCCCACATGAAGATTGGTATTATAGTATTTTGTCGGAAAACCATAGGTATTCCAGCGTGCCTTATCCAAATCGTGGACAGGATGATACTTTTTGGAGGAGAAGCCGAACAGCCAGTGTCCGGAAGGATAGGTCGGAATATGTGCCTGATATACCTTGCTGATGGGGAAAGATTCCACAATCCGCTTATGCGCCCGCTGCATTGCCTGCGCATCGCCGGTATAAAAAGGGCTTTCATGCTGGTTGACCATGATGCCATCCTCCTTGAGCGCCTTATAACAATTGCCGTAAAACTCCTTGGTGAAAAGGCCTTCCCCCGGTCCGAAGGGATCGGTGGAATCCACAATAATCAGATCATATTCATTTTCGTGATAACGAATATATTTCAATCCGTCTTCAAAATGCAGGTTCACCCGTTCATCCATGAAGCCGCAGGCTGTCTGCGGCAAATGGATTTTGCAAACTTCCACGACAAGCTCGTCAATTTCCACCACGTCAATGGTGTTCACCTTTGGATATTTCGCCAGCTCGCGTACAACACCGCCATCCCCTGCACCGATCACCAAAACTTTTTCCGGATTCGGATGCACCGCCATGGGCACATGCACCATCATCTCATGATAGATGAATTCATCCTTCTCGGTGAGCATCATATAGCCGTCCAGTGTCAGAAACCGTCCGAACTCTTTAGAGTCAAAGACATCAATTCTTTGAAATTCACTTTGACCGGAGTACAGCTGGCGGTCCACCCGAATCGAGAACTTCACATGCGGCGTGTGCCGCTCTGTAAACCATAATTCCATGTGTCATCTCTCCTTTCTCAATACTCCTTCACGATATTTAAATGTTCCGTATTCATATCCTCCGCGCCGGTAAGACTGCAGCCCTTCTCCTTCGCATACGCAATATAGTCCAGAATCTGACGGGTAATCCGTTCTCCGGGCGCCAAAATCGGAATACCGGGCGGATAACACATTACAAATTCACTGCACACATGTCCCTCGCTTTCCTTGAGGGGAAGCGAAATCTTCTCGCTGTAAAACGCTTGTTGCGGTGCAATTACCACCTGCGGGCTCAGATATTCCTGTTTCATCAGACCGGTTTTGTCCCGTTTGAACCGGCGGCGAATTTCCGCCAGCGCACTGACAAGCCGCTCAATATCGCGAATGCGGTCGCCCACCGAAACATAAGCAAGAATATTGCCCAAATCACCGAATTCCGCCTGAATATCATAATCATCGCGCAGGATATCGTAAACCTCGATTCCCGCCAGCCCAACGTTCAATGTATGGACGGACAGCTTTGTCACATCAAAATCATAGATAGAATCCCCATTGATAATCTCTTTGGAATAAGCATAATAATCGCCGATCTGATTGATTTCATACCGGGCATATTCCGCCATATCACGAACACGGGAAAAGATGTCCTTTCCGTGCAGTGCCAGATTTTTTCTGGAAATATCCAGACTGGAAAGCAGCAGATAAGAACCGGAGGTGGTTTGCGTCAGGTTAATCACCTGCCGCACATAATCCGGATTGACCTTTTCCCCGGTCAAAAGAAAAGAGCTCTGAGTCAAAGAACCGCCGGATTTGTGCATGCTGACCGACGCCATATCCGCTCCGGCACGCATGGCGGCAACGGGCAGATTCTCCCCGAAATAAAAATGGGTTCCGTGTGCCTCGTCTGCCAGCAGAAGCATTCCGTTATCGTGCGCCAGCTTTGCAATTTCCCGAATGTTAGAGCAAACGCCGTAATAGGTCGGATTGTTGACTAAAATCGCCTTTGCTTCTGGGTTTTCTTCCACCGCTTTCTTAAC